>JAKSBO010000436.1 GCA_022361095.1 Desulfobacterales bacterium
AAGGCAGCCACATCACCATTCGAAATTGCGTGCTGCACGACTGTGCCAATGGATTCTTTGCCGGTGCGGCAAGTGCTGACCTGCTGATGGAAAGCAACCATATCTTTGACAACGGTATCGAAAACAGTATCTACCAGCATAACAATTATACCGAATGCCGGGGGCTCACGTTTCAGTACAATCACTTCGGCCCCCTGCGCAGCGGTTGCCGGGGCAACAACCTGAAAGACCGGTCAGCCGGCACAGTGATCCGCTACAACTGGATTGAAGGGGGCAACCGGACACTGGATCTGGTGGACAGCGGTCACAATCAATTGATCCATGATCCGGCTTACGCCGAAACCTTTGTCTATGGCAACGTGCTGATCAAGCATGATGTGGTGGAAAACAGCCAGGTACTGCACTACGGCGGAGACAGCGGGGATACTGCCCGATACCGCAAAGGGACGTTGTGGTTTTTCAACAATACGGTGGTTTCCCATCGATCGAGCAATACGACCCTGATGCGGCTGTCGACCAATGAGGAACATGCCGAATGCTTTAACAATGTGGCGCTGGTCACTGCCGGGAGCGGGCGTTTAGCCATCCTGGACGACACCGGCAGCATGAATCTGCATCATAACTGGCTGAGTGAGGGGTGGACGGAGGCCCATGGCATGCTGGGCGGAACCATTGATTCGTGGGATAATCTGACAGGCATTTTGCCGGGATTTACCGATCTATCCGCAAATAACTACCACCTTGCCCCGGCCAGTGACTGCGTGGATACGGGCAGTGCCCTGCCTGCAGATATATTGCCGGATCATGCGCTGCTTTATCAATATCTGTTTGACCAGGGTTATACCAATCGGGAGGATGCCAATATACTTGATATCGGTGCGTTTACGGTAGAGGAGGAATAGTTTGAAAAAACATCAGATCCCCAGGTTGTTAATCATATCATTTTTGTTTTCAGTGATCATCGCCGCCAGCGTATGGGCCCAAGACCAAAACCAGGATCAGGAAAATTACATTTATCAACTGACCCAGTCCGCAGATGGCTATACCTTTTGGACAACCCTGCCTTCGGAACGGGTGTTCAGGGATGATGCCGTGCCGTCAGAGACCGGGGCCGGAATTCTCGTGTATGCGGCAAAAAATGAGTTTGAGCCGTTTCAACTCGTTGTAAAGCCGTTAGTTTCCGGCAATGTCACGGTAAATATCGGTGATTTCGGCTCCGGGATTGGGGTTCAGCTATACCAGGTCAAATATGTTACCATCACCCAGGCCTCGGACAGTCTCGGTAGAACCGGCGATTACCCGGACCCCTTATGGCCCCTGGAGACCGGTGACGCCGTTTCTGTGACAGCCGGCGAAAACACAGCCTTCTGGTTCAATGTACACGTACCCGGCACCACTCCCCCAGGAGATTATTCCAGCCATGTGACCATTGCTGGGATAGAGATTCCCGTCACCCTGCACATCTTTGATTTTTCCATCCCGGAAACGCTGCATCCAGAATCACAGATGAATGTCTCCCACCAGACCTTTCTTACCCAATACGGCGTTTCGTGCTGCGGCAGCGAATACTGGAAGTATGTGGACAAAATCAAACAATACTTCATCGACCACCGCCTGACTCCCAAAAGCGTTCTGTGGTCAGGGGGACTGACATCAAGCGGTGCTGGCCCCTACATTGATTATGACTGCGCAGGAACCCTGACAGACACAGGCGCTATCTGGGGCTTTGAGGCTCCGGCCCAACGGTACCTCGGCGCACACGGCCTGATGGGGGATAAATTTTCCCAAAGTTTTAACAACGGAATCGGGTTTCCATCCTTTATAGCTGCCACATTCCGCAATAACGACGCCTCTGCCGACCAGCGTCCTGCAACCTTCTGCGGACAGACCAAAAGCGCTGTCGACTGGTACACAGAGGATAACCCGAATACGCCGTACAACGAGAAATGGTTTCAGTATATCACGGCCATCCGGACCTATTTGGACGCAACAGGATACCTGGACAAGGCCTATTATTATTTTGCCAATGAGCCCCAAGACCAGGCCGGTTACGATGCGGTGGCCTGGTACTCAAGATACCTGAAAGCCGCAGCCCCTGATTTTAAATTAATGGTCTCCGAGGAACCCAAGCCCGAAATATTCGACCACCCCGATTACGTTCAGGACAGCCAGGTGGACATCTGGCTGCCGGTCCTGAATAATTATGACCCCATCATCTCCCATGACCGCAAGAAAAACCATGGCGAAGAGACATGGATCTATTTTCTGCACGGCACCCGTCCGCCCTTTTTCAACCCGGTTACCCTGGATCATCCCGGTATTGAGAGCAAATTAACCGGCTGGTTCCTTTGGAAATACCGGATCGGCGGCATCGCTTATTACTCCCTGAATAACTGGCGCCAAAATCCCTGGACAGATCCCATGAATTCCAATCATAACGGGGATCTTTTCATGCTCTATCCGCCGTCACCGGAAGGCACTCCCATTGATTACGGATCAAACAATCACCGCTTTGTCCCCTCCATCCGGTTCGAGTTGATGCGCGACAGCCTTGAGGATTATGAGTATTTCCATGTTATGAACGGCAACAGCGGTCCCCGGGTGGATGAGGTC
>JAKSBO010001012.1 GCA_022361095.1 Desulfobacterales bacterium
GGATGGACTTTGCGCGCTTGACTGCCCGGCAAAAATCATTGAGATGAAAAATGAAGGCCCGTGTCTCATAAAAGACGCTGAGAAATTGTGTATCCGGTGCGGACATTGTGTGGCCATATGCCCTACCGGCGCTTTTCATCTGGACACGATTCCGCCGGAAGATTGCCTGCCCATTCAAAAGGATTTAATATTAACACCGGAACAGGCTGAACAATTTTTAAGATCCAGGCGGTCTATCAGGGCGTATAAAAATCAACCTGTGCCAAAAGATCAGTTCGAAAAGGCCCTTTCCATTGCATGCTGTGCACCGACCGGCAGTAACAAGCAACCGGTAAAATGGTTAGTCTTTGACAAGAAAGAGGAGGTTAAAGATATCGCCTCCCGTGTCATAGACTGGATGACGTTCATCCTGGAAAAAGCCCCCCAAAGAGCCGCAATCATGCATGTTGATAAACTGATCAAGCAATGGGATATGGGGATTGACAGAATATGCCGGGATGCACCCCACCTTGTTTTTGCTTATTCATCCAATGAGTTCGGAAGTGCTGCGGCCGACTGCCACACCGCACTTGCCTATCTTGAACTTGCTTTACCGGTATTTGGCCTGGGCAGTTGCTGGGCAGGCTATGTCCATTATGCCGCGGCTCAGTGGCCGGATCTTTCGAAAAAACTGGGGCTGCCTGACAATCATACCAGCCATGGCGCGCTCATGGTCGGTATTCCCAAAACAACGTATGCCAGGGCCCCTAAAAGAAATGCACCGGATGTTACCTATTTTGCAGGCTGACACTGCTGATGCTATGATAATGATTTTATGGTGCTTTGGATAAATTCAATGACGTCCGGGTTGACATCGGTCTGTTTTGCGAAATCCGGCCACCGGGATGCGGCATCTAAAACCTGTTCGATGATCTCCTTGGGTTTATTGATACCCATATTGTCTGCAACATCCAGGAAATCATCCATTACAAACCCCTCCTGTTTGCCGTTGATCTTCATTTTATGGCGGTCGCCAAACAGTTCATCCGGGGCATAGGTAAAGGTGATGTCATATGCCGGGCAAAGTTTCCATAACCCGTTTTTGTCCATCATATAACTGATGTTTTTGGTGTGGTCGTCTATGTTTTTTGTTATGGCGTTAAACACCATACGGCGGTATTGCTGTGCCTGTTCCGCATATGGCAGCCTTAAAATACGCATCACCTGGAACGCGTCTTCATAGTTGACCCGGCCCACGGGATTCCAGCCCAAATGGCCCATACAGGCCAATGAGAGCACATGAATCTTGTTCCCATCCAACCGGTCAAACCGTTTGGTCATGAAGTGTGCCCTGCCGTTCTCTTTCAAAAGACGGCAGGGCGCCATATTTATCCCTGCGCTTTGGGCCATCAGATAATAGGCGTATTCCACCCTGCAATCTTCCCGGGATTTTCCAAAATTGCCGGGGTGCTGGACGGATATCCCGTCAAATTTCAGAATCCAGTGGCCATACCCTTTGGGTACACCGGACTGCCCGGAGATAACATGCCCTTTATCATTCATGGCAATAATGGCCTTGGGCACCGCGCCGCCGGCGGTCGTCCCCACCCGTAGAATATCGAGCATGGCTTCGGATTTTTCTTTGTCCGACCCCTGCATTTGTGCATCCAGTTGAGACCTTTTTGACAATGCATCCTGGGCCAGTTGCATAATCTTTTCAATTTCTATGGGCACGGATTTGTTTAATTGCCCCGGACGGACCTGGGGAAAGAACTCCAGGGCGCCCATCCCCCGGGTGCCCACATAGCAGAGCCGTTCAACGGGATTAAATGATCGTGGGTCCCGGCCGTTTCTGGCCAGCCAGGAATCAATAATACTGTTGCCGAAGTCATCCGGCAAGGCACTGGCTAAAAGTCCGGGCAACCCATGGAATGTATGAAAATCAATATTCGGGAAAAAGAATTGCTGTTCGCCCCGCCGGGCAGACGAAAGCCCCATGTGAACCGGGGAAAGATCCCACCCTTTGCTTAGAAACCCAGGTTCATACTCAAATATTGCACACCCCTGGGCGTCATCCCAGGTAACAGCGCCCACCACCTCATTCCAGATTTTCACATATGCTGTTTTTAAAGGTTCCATTAAGCGTCCTTTACCCTTGTGCCGGACGCTCTTTTACGCTTTTTGCCCGCCATTTTGGCCAACGCCAGCGGGCTGATATTGACTTCGGGCAAAAAATTGTCCAGGCTGTCAAGAGCGTTCAATACCCGCAATATTTTCACATAGGTCATCATTTTGCTCGCGCCCCTCTCCGCAGTCTGAACCGCATTCAAAGAAAGCCCGGTGGCCTCGGCAACTTCTTTTTGGGTCATATTTTTTCTCAGGCGAATGGATTTTAACCGGCGACCGATCTCTTTTATGATCGCTTTATCAGTCATGGCAAAAAAAGACACAACACACCTTTAAAATAGTTTATATTTATTTTTTAGCTATAATACGCTTTTTAAGATGTAATATAAAAATAATTTTGAAAATTGTCAATATCTATAAAGAAAATAACTTTAAAGAGGTTTAGTGTTGAGAATTGACTAATTATATATCATAAAAGATGTTTTATAATATAAAGACAGACTGCTATTTCCAGTCTACTGGTATACGCACATGATGACCGGCCTTGTTTTTAAAAAGCAAATACCCGTTATCCCGGCCATAGGTGTATAATTCATGGGTGACGCGCACATCCTGGGTACAATAATCCACGATCAGATCCAGACGCCCTTCCTGCCACCACTTCAAGGCCAGAAGGCCGTCCGCGCTTTTTTCAAGGCCCAATGTCTGGCCGGCCAGATGGTCCAGTGAAAGCCGATAGCCTAAACGGTCATGGACCTTTGTCAGGATATCCAGGGTGGGCAGGCTGTGAAAGTTAAACCGGCTCAACCCGGACAGCACTTTGTAATCAAACCGGGTAATGTTAAATCCGATTACCAGATCCATTTGCCTGAGCCGTTCCACAAGTTTTTCCATATCTTCCTGGTAATAAACCAGAAAATCCTTTTCAAGGGAATCGTAGAGCACTGCGCAGGAGACCCCCATACGGTCGGCTTTGTGCCATCCGCCCACCTGCTTGGCGGACCGCCGGGTTTCAATGTCAAGCACGGCGTATCTTTGGGGAGATACCGGCTCTGTTTTCTTTTTATCCCCCTCTTTTTTGGGAACGGCAATATCCGGAAAAACAGGCGCAGGTGCGGCGGATGAAGGCGCGAATCCCCCCTGCCCCGTCTCTTTTTCAAGGAGCATATCAAGAATTTGCTTTGCCGCTTCCTTGTCAATGGGCCGGTTCCCTGATCCGCATTTGGGCGAATGGACACAGGCAGGGCACCCGGTATCGCAGGGGCAGTCCCGGATCGCCTCATAGGTTCTTTGCATAAGGGTTTCTGCGTTGTCAAAGGCCTGCAATGTAAGTCCCAATCCGCCCGGCACGCCGTCGTAAACAAAGACAACCGACGTGTCAACCTGGGGATGGTAGGGCATGGATATACCGCCCAGATCATTTCTGTCGGTCATCACCAGGAGCGGCATCATACCGATGGCTGCATGCTCCAGCGCATGAATCCCTCCCATGAAGTGCAGACGGTCCGTTTCAATGCGCTGCCTGATCCGGTCCGGGATCTCAATCCACAACCCCTGGGTTTCGTAGGTCAGTTCCGGCAGATCCAAAGGCACAATGCCAAGGGACTTTTGCCCGGAAACCGATTTTCTTTCATAGCCAGTGACCTGTTCACGGATTTTCAGCTTGCCGAACCCCACCCGGGTGCCTTTGACCTGACAGGTTTTGTCCACACTGATAATTTCAGTATTTTTTGAAGACCTTGCCCGGGTGTAATAGCTGACTGTTTCCTTTTTGGCCCGGACCACGCCTTTGAGATGGTCAAACAATGTGACCACAAAGGTTTGCCCCCGGTGCAGGTAGACCGCCCCTTCATGGGTTTCAAAATAGGATCGGTGCCAGTCAATGTCCCCTAAACTCTCCCGGGTGTCCTCTTTAAATATGGGAATGGTGTGCCCGGTCCCCCTTAAACTGACCTCCCTGTGGGGACGCTTGCGCGGGGAAAACCAGGTATTCCCGTCCCGGCTCAACAGCAGTCTGCCTTCATTCCCCAGGGCCTGTACCCGTTCCTGTACAACCGCCTGTTTTAACAAGGGATCATCGGCATCCAGGCTGAGTTCAGCCGCCGCACAATCCAGGTGGCGGTCCAGGATTTGGGGATTTTCAGGGTTGATCCGCGCGGTTTCAGGGGGCATGGAAAAAAAGATATCCGGATGATTGATGAAATACTGGTCCAAAGCGTCTTCATGGGCAATGAGTACCATGGCGGAGTCGCCGCCGTCCCGCCCCACCCTGCCCGCCCGCTGCCAGGTGGACATCATGGTTCCCGGATAGCCCACAAGAATGCAAAGATCCAGATTGCCGATGTCAATGCCAAGCTCAAGGGCAGACGTTGACACCACGCAAAGCAGTTCGCCTTTGGCAAGCTTTTGTTCAATCTCCCGCCGCTCCTCGGGCAGAAACCCGGCCCGGTATGCACAGATCTTATCGGCCATGGATTTGGCCCGCTGCCCGGCCCAGACGGCAATCAGTTCCGTAATTTTTCTGGACTGGGTGTAGACAATGGTGGCAAGATTACGGTACACGGCGGCATGGATGAGCGTAATGGCGGTCTGGGCCGCGCCCTCCAGCCCTTTCATCATCAGGAC
>JAKSBO010000119.1 GCA_022361095.1 Desulfobacterales bacterium
GTAAGCGGCTGTTACTAAACTCAACAAAAACAAAGGGTAAAATCGTTTTTTCGAATTTTTATTGTAATGGCCAAAAAGAATACTAATTCGGGGCGTGTTTATTGTTGAAATTTAAGGCCAAAAATGAAATTTTTGCCCTGCTTAGGCGCCTTGTCCCGATTAAGACAGGTCAGGACTTTTGTAAACTTAGCCAGTTTTTATGAAAAACTGATAATTTCCTTTTAGCCGGATACTTGTTATTGAACATTGTATATTTAGGACTTGAAAATATTTTCAAAACCCATTGCTCGCTATTATCAAAAAATGAGAATTTAATCTCATTTGGGCCGGCAACATAAATATTTCTAAGCATTCCCCCCGCATACATTGCAGAAAGCTCCAAAGCGTCTATGATCTGTAACCTGTTGTTAAAATAATATATGTATAGAGCTTCTTCGAAAGGGTTTCCCTCTGTTACTAAAATGAGAAAATTATTTCCAACACGATATTGAGCTTCCAGAACTTTTCCTAAAACCTCGATTTGCTTTTTTAATTTTTGATGCTTAAGCAAAATTCTTGGGATATCGTCAGGACTTCCCACCAGATCTATTACTTGAAACTCATTTATTTCCTTGATGGCCATTAGAAAATCACCCAGATGTGAAATCAGCGCTTAGTGCTCCAAAAGCACCACCTGCCAACACTCCGATCGTGACACAAACAAGAGCGCCCGGCCCGCACACAAGACCGGCTACAGCACCTCCACCAGCGAAGCCTCCACCAATTACCACCCCTTCTCTTGCTGTCGCCTTTACCTTATTTTCTGCGACAGCAGATTCCATCTGAGATAAAGAACCTTCCAATCGATTGCTGTCATAGGCCTTATTCATTCAATATTTCTTCATTTAATCCTAACCGGATCGGCATAAACGTGCAAAGATCAATGCTGAGAGCTTTAACATCATCCGGGAAGGGTTGCAAATTGTTTCCAATGATTTGAGAAAAGTGGGAAATGGCAGAAGTAAGGCTCAGTGTTCTTGTTTTAAAAATATGACAAAACTTATCATAGCTGCCCCCGGATTTTCCTATTTTCATGGCCCTTAAGCACCGGAAATGTTTTGCAATGCCGCAGAACGGGGGGCGTTCGGGCAATTAGGCCCCGAATCGCTGGTGAAGTGACTCCATGGTGATTCTCGTGAGCCAGCGAAGGAAAATCAGGGAATATTCGGCCCCGGAAAGGACCATGCCGGCCATGAACACCAGGTGGGAAAGACCATAAAATGCAGGGCCGCCGATAACGGTGAACCATGGATTACCCGTTTTAAGGGAGATGATGCCCATCAGACCGACCATGGGCCAGCCTAAACAATAGCTGAAAGCAATGGCAAACACACCGGCCAGTACTTTAAAGGAGGGTTTCTCGCGAAAAGCACTTAAATCGGCTTTGTCTTCAATGGCCTTGCGGACAAAAGGGACCTGGTAAATTTTATTAAGCAGGGGTATCATAGCCATTTTATACCGGATAATGGGGGAAACAGTAAAATCAATTTTTACGTTGATGCAATTATCCCATACCAAGGAGGATAGTCAGTGGGGGCACAAGCCTGGTCAAATGAGTGCGGGAAGATTTCAGGGTACCGTTTTGCCGTGGTAATCCCTGTGTATAACCACGGGATAACGGTCAAAGCCGTGGTGCTTGAGGCGGTGAAGCTCGGATTTCCGGTTGTTGTTGTGGATGATGGCTCCACGGATATGACCCCTTATCAGCTTCAAGGCCTCCCGGGTATCCGGGTAATTACCCATGAACAAAACCTTGGCAAGGGCGCTGCCCTGGTGAGCGGATTTAAGGCCGCGGCTGAAACGGCTGATTTTGCCGTCACCATGGATGCCGACGGCCAGCATTTCCCCAAGGATGCCCTGGCCATGATCGCTGCTGTCACAAAAGGGAAAAAACCGCTGGTGACCGGGTATCGAAAGCAGATGGAAAATGAAATGGTTCCCTGGACCAGCCGCATGGGCAGGCGGTTTTCAAACATGTGGATCACGGCATCCGGCGGGCCCGGCATCCGGGATTCCCAAAGTGGGTTCCGCATCTATCCGCTGCCGGAAACCCTGAACCTGAAAACCCGGGCAAGGCGGTATCAATTTGAGGTGGAGGTGCTGGTTAAAGCCCACAGGAATAAAATTGAGGTCATTGAGGTGCCCATCCGTGTGGCATACCCTTTGGACAGGGTTTCCCATTTTCGTCCCTTTATTGATTTTTTGCGCAACAGTGCCACATTCAGCAGGCTGATCTTCCGGCGTATCGTCGGGCTGATTTAAAGGATTTTTTTTGTGAAGGCATTGACCTATCAAGTGCTTATTGTGTTGTCTCGCTGGTTTGGCCCCTGGATTTTTACCCTGGTCTCCCGGGGTATTGCGGCGGGCTATTTTTTCATGTTTCCGCGCCGGGCGGCAGTGAGCGTCCGGTTCTACAGGGCTCTTTTTCCCGGCAACAGCCGTCTGTTCCACTGGCAATGCGCCTGGCGCCAATATCAGAATTTTACCACGGTATTCATGGACCGCATCAGACCCTCAGGCCAGGACAATATTCGTTTCACCTCCACAGGTTGGCAAACGTTTGAAGCGGAGCTGGACAAGGGGCACGGCGTCATTGTCCTCATGTCCCATATGGGCAATTGGGATGTGGCTGCAAGCCTGATGGCAAAAAGGCGAAAGGATCTCAAGCTGCTCCTTTATATGGGGGTAAAGGCCAAAGAACAGATCGAATCGGTCCAGAAACAGGCGCTCAATGAGAAAGGCATCCGCATTGTCGCTGTTGAACCGTCCGCAGGATCTCCCCTTGACGTTGTGGAAGGTATCCGCTTTTTAAAATCCGGCGGGGTGGTCTCCTTGACCGGGGATAAATTGTGGCATTCCGATCAAAGAGCGGTCAGTGTGCCGTTTTTAGGGGGAACTGCCCGGATTCCGGAGTTTCCCCATGTCTTTGCTTTGGTCTCCAAAGCGCCTTTGTTTGTCTTTTTTACCTTTCGTACAGGTCCGGGAAGCTATCGGTTTATGTTGTCCGATCCCATGTATATCACTTGTGCGTCACGGGAAGACCGCGGTCGAGCCGTTGCTGAATCGGCCCGTGACTATGCGGGCATGCTGGAACAGACCCTGCGTGACCATCCCTATGAATGGTATCATTTTGATCCGTTTCTTGAGGATCATCCCGGAGATCACCGGCATCGCATGTAGAAGATTCCCAAGCGTGCTATTCCATTTGATTCCAGAGCATTTCAGTCTGTGGTGAATACCCCTTTTCCCGGGCCTGGATGTCCAGTCCGGTCATACCCATGGCCGCAACATCCATGTTTACAGGATCACTATGCCCGCTCAGATCTATGGTTAAAAGATAGGTGTTGCATAGCTTGCATATGGTCACCCGTTCTGCGTCCTTGGCCGGGCTCTCCTGGTCGAAAACAAATTCAAAAAGGTTCTGGTTGTTATTTTCGCACCGGGGACAGGTGCGGCTTCTAAAACGCCATTCATGGGCGCACACGGCACACTGCAGCCAGCACTGCTCCCCTTCACCGATGATCCCTGCAACAGACGGTAATGATCCGCACATCGGGCAGTGCCCGTGGGGCCACTGATGCGCCTCTATCAAAGGGGCGAAGGCCCGGGCCTGAATCTCTTTGAACGGCTCGGCAACCTGGGCCTGGGCAAACCTGAAAATGTCGGGAGTGGTGCCTGACAGGGCAGCAAACGTATTGATGTTTCGGGTGTCGTTCTTCATAAACGCCAGAACGCAATCGGCGGCATCAAGGCTGTCGTCAGCAATGTTGCGTTCGATTGCCTCAATTTCCAGCCGGATATCCGGAAATGCCTCTGCCATGGACGGCAGAATCATGCGGGCTGCCTGCTTAAACGCCTGTTGGAAGTCCATGAGCCCTGTGATGGCAAATAAATGCACCCCCCTGGAAAATCGGGCCCAATCAGATTCGGTCAGGTCCGGTTCGTTTACCTGGTTTTCAGTCAGGTGAGACGCCATTTCCGCTTTTGCCACCAGCACCGGGCCGAATGAAGAGACAAGTGGGGATAGTTCCGGTTTGTGCATTGCCAGGGTATCAAGGGCTGCTTGAATACCTTGGGCCGTTTTTTCATGGCTGATACGTTCATTGTGATTCATCGTGACTGACCTCCTTATTTGAGGTAATTTTGAAAAAGGCATTATATTGCATGCATTATTATCTGCCAACCTATATTTGATGGCTCTTTAGAAAGATCCAATGACATTTATATTGCTTAGAGCAATTTTAAGAATAAAAATTTGCAAGCCGTTTCAGATAATGTTAATGAATTCATTACTTAGTGCCCGGCCGAAAAGCGTAAATTTTGCCGATTACTATTTATAAGAAAGTCTGGGTAAGCTACTCAGATCTTTCAA
>JAKSBO010001002.1 GCA_022361095.1 Desulfobacterales bacterium
GGGTTCAATGCCTTACCTTTGGTTTGTCCGGTATCGGTCTTTATCAGGTGCTTGTTGGCATTAAATAATTGCAGTGGGTCAAGGCCCAACGCTTCCAGGGTTTGGTGTACGCGCTGCCTGGACACCCCATAGCGGTTGGCATCGGCCAGCATCCGGTCAACCCGCTCCCGGGTAGTGAGATACAGTCCTTTGCTGTCAATGGCGATTAGCTGGGTGACGCCGTTATTCTCTACTTCCTGGACAATCATATCTGATGTTGTGCCAAATCGGTTTTCCATACATACTCCTTAAGATATTGTTGGTCAAATAATGTTTGTTTAGCATAACTATTATATAAATGTCAATGAATTTTGGAAGTACCGTTTTCTGGTGTTGCCTTTATCAATGACAACCATGGGCCGGCCGGGCCTATGCATGACCAGGCTTAGCCCGCCGCAAAGGCAGAGAGAATCCAACTGCTTGCCGGAAATTGCATATTTAAGGGTTACAGAGGCATTTTTATGGTTTGATAAAACGTCCCCCGCTCCTGTTGGAGAGATTCTACTTTATTCTCCAGGATCAGCCGTTTCATCAAAATTTCAAGTTTGCCCTTTTCAAGATTTAACGCCGCAGTAAGGTCTTCAACGGTGCAGGGGCGGCGGTGAATGGTTTCCATAACCATGGCTTCCGTTTTTTCGTCGCTGATATGGCCCTCTGATGCAAGATCCTTTACACGGGCAATGATCTCCACATTGGCCGCATTAATGATTCCGGCCACCCGGTCAAGGTCCTGCTTTGAGGCGGGGGTAAGCCCCGGCACAGCCCCGGGACGGTCCAGGGTGTTGAGCTGAACCCGGGTGGGATTAATGTCCCGGATGATTTGGCCCAGGATTTCAAGCTCTTCTTTGGCATCGTTGACCCCTGGCAGGATAAACACCTCCAGCCACAGCTCTCCCTGGAAAGGTCCGGCAAACGCTTTAAGCCCGTCAATAACCTTATGGATATCAATTTGCCCATCAGCCCGGTTGATCTTTTCAAAGGTTTCGGGGGTTACGGCATCCAGGGAGGGCATGACCAGATCAGCCCGGTTTAGATCCTTTCTGACTGCGGGGTCGGACAGCAAGGTGGCATTGGTCAGTACGGCCACCCGGATTTTCGGCTTTTTCTCTTTGATTAAATCAATGATTCTGCCGATGTCCCGACTTAAGGTGGGTTCTCCGGACCCTGAAAAGGTAACATAATCCGGGTCGGGATGGGTTTCAAAGTAATGGGTAAGTTCCGCCTTCACCTCATCAAAAGAGACATATGCAGCCCGTTTAAGGGTCAGGTCGGTGGTCGGTCCGCATTCGCAGTAAATACAATCCAGTGAACAGATTTTGTGACGGACAAGATCCACGCCTAAAGACAATCCAAGGCGCCTTGAAGGGACAGGGCCGAATATATGATTATACCTCATTGAACTCCTTAATTGTGTTTGTACGGTCGCTTTGATCACAGGCTTAGCCTTCATCCAGTACTTGTCGCACCTTTGCAAACAGGCTGTCCATTGTGAAGGGTTTCTGGATAAAGTTCACGCCCTGGTCCAATACGCCGTGGTGTGCGATGACATTAGCCGTGTAGCCGGACATGAACAGGCATTTAAGATTGGGACGGTGATTACAGATGTTTTCGGCCAGATCCCGGCCATTCATCTGGGGCATGACCACATCGGTCATGAGCAGGTGAATTTCGCTGCTGTAAGTATGGGCAATGTCAATGGCTTCCCCCGGGGTGGCGGCCGCGATCAATGTGTACCCTTTTAGTTCAAGCATTCCCATGGTAACTTTCAGGATCGACGGCTCGTCTTCCACCAGCAAAATGGTTTCATGGCCCCCATCGGCCTGTATTTCCGGCCTTTGCTCCGGCAATGGGGCTGCCTCGGTCCGGTGGTGGGGCAGATAGATTTTGAACGTTGTTCCCTTGCCCGGTTCGCTGTAGACATTAATAAAGCCCAGGTTTTGCTTGACCACGCCATATACAGTGGACAGCCCAAGACCGGTGCCCTTGTCCTGGGCCTTGGTGGTAAAAAAGGGTTCGAAAACCTTATTGAGCGTCCGGGCATCCATGCCGCAACCATTGTCACTCACAGCCAGCATCGCATATTCCCCGGGTTTAAACCCTTCTCGGGCAGCACAGTAAGCTTCATCAAATGTTGCGTTGCCCGTTTCAATGGTCATTTTGCCTACGCCTGCAATGGCGTCCCGGGCATTGAGGCACAGGTTGGCCAGGATCTGGTCGATCTGGCTGGGATCTATTTTGACCGGCCAGACTTCCTTGCTCGGCACCCAGGCCAGATCAATGTTTTCGCCGATAAGCCGCTTTAACATTTTGATCATGCCCGTCACGGTCGTGTTGAGGTCGAGTACTTTAGGGGATATCGTTTGCTTGCGGGCAAATGCCAGCAACTGGCGGACCAGGTTGGTGGATCGTTCGGCTGCTTTTTTGATCTCTTCCAGATCATTATGAACGGGATGCTTGGGATCTAAATATCCCATGGCCATCTCCGTGTTGCCGAGGATAATCGTCAGCATGTTGTTGAAATCGTGCGCCACACCGCCCGCAAGACGCCCTATGGCTTCCATCTTTTGTGCCTGGGATAGCTTTTCCTGGAGCTCTTCACGCTCTTTTTTTGCTTTTTTCCGCTCTGTGGTGTCTTCAATTAACGACAGTTCAAACAGCGGTACACCTGAAGGATCGCAGATCAGGCCTGCATGGATGATGACGGAAATTTCAACGCCGTCTTTACGGATATATCTTTTCTTTATTCGGAAAGGCGCAGCTTTCTTAAAGGTCATGTCATGGAAAAGACGTCTGTCTTCAGGCCGGTCGTCGGGATGTGTTATATCAAAAAAGGTTCGTTTTTTTAGCTCTTCTTCGGTGTAACCCGTAAGTTTTTGATATGCCGGATTTACTGATATGAACCTGCCGTCCAAATCATTGATGCAGACACCTAATGGCGATTGTTCGATCATCAGCCGCAGTTTTGCCTCGTTGGCTTTGAGCTTTGCCTCGGCATCCTTTCGTTCGGAGATATCCTGATGTGTTCCGTACATCCATTCAGGTTTGCCGTCCTGGGTCCAGGTGATGACTTTTCCGCTGTCAAGTACCCATATCCACTCGCCGTTTTTATGGCGCATACGGGATTCATAAGTATAATACTCGGCACGGCCGTTAAAACATCTGCGCAGCCGTTGTTTTGATTCTTCTATGTCGTCGGGGTGGCAGAACTTAGTCCACGTTTTTATGGATACGGGGGATATCTCGTCCAGGGTATAGCCGATAATGTCGGCCCAGCGTTCGTTGAATATTATCTCCCCGGTCTGTACGTTCCATTCCCAGGTGCCGGCATTGATACCCTGGATGACATGGGAGAGTCGTTGTGTTGTCTGCTTCCATTCGGTGATGTCCTCACCAATGGACTGGAACGACACGGCATTCCCCTGGGCGTCAAACTGTGCCCGGTTGGTCCACCGCTGCCACCGGGTTTCGCCATTGGGGGCATGTACTCTGTGGTCATGGGATTGGGTCGGGGATTCCGGCGTCAGGGTGGATAACGCGTCCATAACCTGCGTGTGATCCTCTTCGGGGATAAGTGAAAAAAAGCAGGAGCCTGTCAGGTCTTCGGGTGTTTGGGCAAAATATTTACTATAGGCCGCATTGACATAGGTCAATTCACCGCCGGGCAGAAATCGGCAGATCATTACGGGCATATCCTCGGATATGCTGCGATAACGGATTTCACTCAGGCGCAATTCGTTGGTCCGCTTGGACACCAGTCTGTGCAGTGCCCGGGTCCAGACAACGCACACCAGCAAGCCGAACAGGAGAGTCATCCCCACAGCCAGGTAAAACCGAGGGTCCCGGTAGAGCGGGGAGGGCTTTTCAATGGATATCCATTGATGTTGGATTTTTTGGCGCTCAACTGCGGAAACGGCGTTTAACCCTTTTTCAAGAATGTGCTGGAGAACCGGCCAGTCCCGGCGGCCCGCAAATGACAGGCGCCAGGTAAATTCCGGTATTGTGCCGGTCATTTTAAGGTTTGTGATGCCGTAGTGATTGATTGTGTAGGACGCTATGGCCAGGTCGGTGACCATGGCGTCTAATCTGCCGAAGGATACCGCCTGCAATCCCTCAATGTTGTCCGGAACAAGTGTCAGGTCAATTTGGGGGAAGTTGTTTTTTATATATGCCACCGTCGCGTAACCTTCGACAGCGGCAACCCGCACCCCTGACATGGTGTCAAGGGACAACGGCCGTCGTACCTCTTTGCGTGTGATGATGGCATTGGGGATCGTCAGATAGGGTGCTGTGAAGCGCAGGTATTTGGCCCGTTCTTCGGTCGGCTGGATATTGCCGATCACATCAATTTCCTTGGACCGGGCCTTTTCCATGATCTCGCCCCAGCTTTCACAAACGACTATTTTGAACCGAAATCCGAGCGTGGCTTCCATATGCCGCGCATAGTCCATGGTGATTCCCTGGAAACGGCCATCCGCATCACGAAAGCAGACCGGTGCGTATGCCGGAGACGGCGCAAACCGGATCATGCCGTCATGGGCCTCAAGCCAGCGACGCTCTTCATTGGTCAAGAGATCCGCCTTGTTTGGGGCCGCCGCTGAAAGGCGGTTTGGGGCGCATGCCGGCACCAGTGCAAGCAATACGATCGAAAATACAATTATGGGAAGCTTTTCAGGCATTCGACTCCACTTGATCTGTATTTCTCGTAAGATTAAAAAACGACCGGTAAGCGTCTGTTTTCGATTTTCCGGCTGGCAGGTTCAAAGAAAAATAAAAACTCCGGCATGACGAAAAACCATGTCGGAGTTTCAAACATTGTTTAGTTTCTGCCGGTGATGTCCCTGTGGGCCATCAGGCGGATTGCATTGACACGAATGAAGCCTTCGGCATCTTCCTGGTTGTAGCCGCCTGTGATATCCATGGAGGACAGGTTCTGGTTGTACAGAGAGGATGGTGAGGTCCTGGAGATGGGGTAGGCGACCCCTTTGAACAGCTTTAAGGTCACTTCGCCGTCAATGAGTTCCTGGCTTTTATCAATGGCTGCCATGAGAAATTCCATTTCAGGGCTGAACCAGAAACCGTAATAGACCAGTTCTCCGAGTCTGGGCGCCAGCATATCCCGAAGACGCATGACCTCCCGGTCCATTGCAATGCCTTCAATGTCCTTGTGTGCCTCATGCAGAATGGCACCGCCCGGTGTCTCATAAACCCCCCTGGACTTGATGCCCACAAACCGGTTTTCCACCATATCCAGACGCCCGATGCCGTTTTCGGAACCCAGCTGGTTCAGATACAAAAATAATTCTAATGCATCTGTTTTTTCGGTGCCGTCTTCCAGATTTTTTACCTTGACCGGGATACCGTTTTTGAATTCAATGGTGATGCGCGTGGGGGTGTTTGGGGCCTGTTCCGGGGATACGGTACGGCAATAGATGCTTTCGTCACATATTGTGCCCGGATCTTCAAGGATACCGGCTTCATGGGAAATGTGCA
>JAKSBO010000979.1 GCA_022361095.1 Desulfobacterales bacterium
GCATACCTCATGTTCTACGTGGTATTCCCAGAGATCACAGCAAAAATCTAAATGCTACTCAAACGGGAGAGGCTACATGCCTCTCCCGTATTAATCAAAATTTTCACCATCTCCGGTGCAATGGTACCGCATAAGGAATGGGAACATGACAATAAATAAGTCAAGCGCACTCTACAGATGGACCAAGTTTTTCGCTGGCCTCGCAATATTCTGGTCTTTCACCTATGTTATCTGTCCTGCTATCACAGCAAGTTCTGAGGATTTTACCACCATGGCGAAGTTCATCGATGACAGCGGGATTGAAACAGGCGAGTTTTTCTACACTGATGTCGAAGTATGCGGCGAAGCCGATTTAGGCGCCCGTTCTACGTTTGAGCACATGCCCCGCTCAATGAAGGTAGCAGTGAAGTAGAAGGTTTTAATGATGCGCACTTTCGCATTGCGTCGACAGGTTTGTGTGGCGATTGAATTGTAGTGGATGTATTTCTTCACACAAATCCAGATTCTGCCATAGCGGAAGGAACCATTGTTACGACTCTTCTAGAAAATTTTGCTGAGCTTGTTTTTTGTCTAAGACCCCGTAGAACGCACTCTACGGGGTCTTTATGTATTTTGAACAGGTTAGAATTCTGTGCGGGAAACAGCTTGTGTATTCGGTTGTAGACCCATAGTTTCTGCGCTACGGTGCTTCTTCGCAATCCCTTCGTATTCGCGCAAATCCACGGCGGTGGCTGCGCGAGGGTGTGAAGCTGACACCATTGGAGACACATGATCCGTATGCTTTTCCGAAAACCGTATTCTTTGCAGAAGCAGTTCCTTAGCGGGCTCGCTTTGGCTTCGCTTGTGCTCGGGGTAATTTTTGCCATCGGCTTTTACGTCCACATGCGTACCGTGCTGGAGGACGAAGTAGAAGCAAAGGCGACACTTACCTTTACACAGGTGGATGCCGTGCAGAACTACGTGCGAAAGGTATTGCGCCCTAAAATGTATGAGATGATTCCCGGCACATTCATTATTGAAGCCATGAGTTCCTCATACATCTCTCGTAGCGTTATGGAGCGGTTCAAGGGTGAGGAAGGCTACCTCTACCGCCGTGTTGCCATTAATTCCCGTAACCCTGAGTTTGAAGCAAACACGCTTGAGCGCGGGTTCATCGAATATTTCCGAAAACATCCTTCCGACACACTCTGGAAAGGCTACAAAGATATTGCAGGGCAGCGGTATTACGTGATGGCGCGTCCTGTTACCTATGCTGCCAGCTGTATGCGCTGTCATGGCGATATTAATGATGCGCCTGTGGAAGTGGTGCAGCAGTACGGAAAGCGCGGGTTCAATAAAGAAATGGACTCCATCGGCGGTGTCGACCTTGTCGGCATTAACGTAATGGCAAGCCTCGGGCAGTTGCAGAAGACCATTATCGGGTACTTTGCATTCTTTGTGGTGGGTGCCATTGTCTTTTTCTCCACAACCAACGTGCTCTTTAAAGTGCTTGTTGTGGATAATATTAAGCGTATTTCCAGCGTGTTCCGTAAAAACTTAGAAGAAACTGGTGGCACAGACCTGCTTGATTCC
>JAKSBO010000539.1 GCA_022361095.1 Desulfobacterales bacterium
GATTTAATTTTATATTTTGTTGCAGACCGGGCCTGGACGTTGCTAGGCCAGGTCGGTCCATGGCCGTTAGCAATTAAATCCATATACGGATTCTCCGTATGTCACAATAAAAGCCTGGGGAATCGCCAAATATCTCTCAATTTTTATTGTAGACAGAACCTGGGTGTTGATCGGGCCGCCGCGGGCCGCGGTACTGCTATATGAAATTCGCCTGGCATACGAAATCGACGACAACGCTTTATGTTAAGGGATCAATGAATGAATTTTTTGACAAAGATTTTATGATATATTATATGGATATACTTTTATAAACTATTATGATCTGGGAGGATAGATGGAAACAGGAAAAGTTAACCAGCGGATTTTATCATTCATGGAGAAGCGGGAGATGGATATCCCGGCCCTGTCCGAGGCAGCCGGCCTTGACCCTGAATTTATCAAGACCATGCTTGAGGAAGATGCCTACCCCCCCTTAGGCCCGCTGATGAAAATTGCCCGGGCACTGGGTGTGCGTTTAGGCACCTTTCTGGACGACCAGGACAGCAGCGACCCCTACATTGTCCGCAAGGCGGAACGGGCCGGCGGCTTTTCGGTTCTTGACGGCACCAACAAAGCCCCTGCCCTGAATTTTTATGCCCTGGGTAAAGGAAAGTCCGACCGGCACATGGAACCCTTCTTTGTTGAAATCATGCCTGAATCCGCAAAGCAGAAAACATTGTCTTCCCATGAAGGTGAAGAGTTTATTGTGCTTGTATCAGGTGCCGTGGAGGTGATTTACGGTAATGAGACCTATGAACTCAAAGCCGGAGACTCCATCTATTATAACTCTATCGTTCCCCATTACGTCTCATGTGCAGGGGAAGAAAAGGCTGAAATTTACGCCGTGATTTATATCCCGGAATAACGGCCCCGGGCTGTTAAAGGAACGTCAATTCTGCCCAGGCATAGCCCACAGCAAAATAAAGGACGTAATTAAAAACCGATTGGGATTTTATATAAACAACAGCGATGGCCGCGCCTACAGGTATTTTGGGACCGGCCCCCCAGTAACCCCCAAGCCAAAGAGGAATAGATCATCATATGGACGAAACGTTGCCTTTGCAATCCCTGACTTTAGGCCAAATCCTTGACAGTACAGTTGAAAAATATCCGGACAACCCGGCCATCGTGTATGTAGACAGAGATTTTCGCCTGACTTACAGCCAGTTTGCCACACAGGTAGATGAAATAGCCAAGGGTTTGATGGCCCTGGGTGTTAAAAAAGGAGAGAA
>JAKSBO010000530.1 GCA_022361095.1 Desulfobacterales bacterium
GGAAAGAAGATATTCAAAACAGCATCGTCAGCATAGCATTGATTTTATTTCTGGGGCTGGGCGGTATTGTCTCCTTGTTCTGGGCCCAGAACCATGCCCGCTCCCGCAGGCTTCTTCAGGATACCCGGGCATTTGCCTCGGAACTGGTCGCCGGCCTGCCCATGGGGATTGTGGCGGTGGATGATTCTGCCAAGGTCCTTTATGTCAATGAAACCGCTTCCGTTTTTTTGAAAAAAGCGCTTGGTCAAATCAAGGGTCAAAAGGCTGCCCAGGTGCTGCCGCCTTCTTTGTTGACACGATTTGACCAGGTGAATAAAGGCGGTTTGGTTTCAGAACAGGAATTGAAACTGACCTCCTCCAACGGCAACGCAATTCCGGTCTCCGTAACCATTACCAAAATTGTGGGGTCCCAGGATAACTTCATCGGCCATGTGTTCATCCTTAACGATTTAAGCCGGATCAGGGCCCTGGAACTTGAAATCAAGCACAAGGAGAAGCTTGCGGCCGTGGGCATCCTCGCGGCCGGTGTGGCCCATGAAGTCAGAAACCCCTTGAGTTCCATAAAAGGCTATGCCACCTATTTCAGCAGCCTGTTTGATGCCCAAAGCGATAATAAAAAAGCCGCCAACATCATGGCCGAAGAGGTTGACCGGGTGAACCGGGTTATTTCGGAACTGCTTGAGTTTGCCCGGCCTATTAAACTGAAATTACGGCGAATCAGGATTTTTGAGCTGGTGGACAAGGCGTTGCGGCTGATAAAATATGAAGCGGATCCGGCAGGCATAAAGATCATCAGTTCCGTTGAACCGGCCCTGCCCGAAGTTGAGGTGGATAAAGACCGGTTGACCCAGGTGCTGCTCAATATGTTTATCAATGCCATCCAGGCCATGCCCTCGGGCGGCACGTTAACCGTCAACGTTAAGGCCGTGGAGAACAGGGCGCGGTTTGAGATTTCAGATACGGGCAACGGCATATCGCCCCAGGACCAGGCCAATATATTTAATCCCTATTTTACAACCAAAAAGAGCGGGACAGGCCTTGGCCTGGCCATTGCGTTTAAAATCATCGAAACCCATGGCGGGACCATCACCATTGAAAGTCTGAAAAATAAAGGGACCACCTTTGTGATTTCAATCCCCTTGGAACAAAATAAACCGGATCAGAATGAAGAGGAGCTGATATGAAAGGCCGATTACTGATTGTAGATGATGACACCGCCCACCTGTCGATGCTGGAAACCCTTTTAAAAAGTCTTTCTTACGCCATTGAATGTGCCAAAGACGGTGCCGATGCCATCCGGCAAGTCCGGAAAACGCCCTATGACCTTGTTCTTATGGATGTCAGAATGGCCAACATCGGCGGCATGGAGGCGCTCAAAGAGATTAAGCACCTCAACCCTGCCATACCGGTCATTATCATGACCGCATACTCTTCGGTGGATAAAGCGGTTGAAGCCATGCGGCTCGGGGCGGATGACTATCTGACCAAACCCTTGAATTTTGAGGAACTTAAACTTTCCATTGAGCGGGTAACCAAACATCTGCAATTGTCCCTGGAAAACACTCTGCTTAAAGAACAGTTGCTGGGCAAGGGCGATTTCTCCGGGATAATCGGTACCAGTCCGGCCATCAGAGAGGTCATTGATACGGCTAAGATTGCCGCCCCCACCGATGCGAATATTTTA
>JAKSBO010000191.1 GCA_022361095.1 Desulfobacterales bacterium
GCGGGAATTCCGGCAAATCCGGTCAGTCCGTAAGGGGCCTGATATTCACAAGAACCGTCATGAATTTCTCCAAGGGGGCCGGATAAAGAAAAACTTTGTCCGGATAACCCCATTTTACGCCAGGGAGCCTGTTTGTACAGGGAAAAAAACTTGGCTTGGCCGGCCATCCATGTACTTGCCCTGAGCATGGCCTGGGTTAAATCACAGGACAAATCCGGTGTAAACAGAATGCTTCGGGCGGCAAGCCTCGGCGGCAGAGCCAGGATGACGTGATCTGCCTGGAATCGGCACTGGGGCGGTTGATCATGGTGCCCAACCTTCACCCCAATACCGTCCCCTTTCTTTTCGATGTCACAAACTGGATGATTCAATCGGATCACCCCTTGGGGAATATGTCGGCAAAGGCCTTTGACAAGCGCTGTCATCCCGCCTGCAATACGCCATCCAGGCGGATTCATGGGCGTCCCTTCAAACGTTTCCATATGGCCGTCTTTTGCCTGGAATCTAGCCAGCCCCTTTTCAAATTGCGGATAGTGCCTAAGGCCCAGATATTGGACCAGTGCTGCCATTTTGGGGTTAATCCGGGGCCAGTACCAGGAGGGGCCGAGATCGGCAAAAAAACCGTTGTGTTCTTCGCAGAGAATGCGTCCGCCTGTTCGTGGCCTGGCTTCAAGGACGATGACGGATGTCTGCTTTTTGGCCAATAGCAGGAAGGCCGCATAAATGCCGCTTAAGCCGCCCCCGATAATAATCGTTTTTATATGTTCTGAATTTCCCTTGGGCATTTCGTTTTTGCTGTCTCCCTTAACTTAGTTCGTGCCTGGCCGAAAACCGAAAATGGAGCTGATTCCTTGTTTAACGGCTGAATTTCCAGGCATTCGTTCAGGTACTTTTTCATCGTTTCTTTGGAAAAAAGCTGAGTTGATTTATGTTAAATCATATGATTATGCAAGATCATAAATACCAATCTTAGGTTCCGCATCAAGATAGGGTGGCAGGCAGATATCTCCTTTTCCGAAATCTTTACAGCAGTTCATGCAATTTTCCATGACGGATCCACACCGATCCTTCCATCTTCGGCCCCGGCCCCCAAATTTTTAAAATGATATATTCTGCAAAATATTGCTTACAAATGCGGCGGCAGTTTGTTTTTGAAAGGAAAAATTATGCATAATTCTAAAATTTTAGCTTGACATTTTCAGCCATATTTTGTCTAAATCCAGCCCGTTGTCTTTTCACATGGGAGTTCCAAAAATAGGAGCAGTTATGCAGGTTTTAAATTCACTGGTCGGCACCATCGGCGGTTTTGCATGGGGACCGGTCATGATTGTTTTCCTGGTGGGCACAGGGGTGATCTTAACCCTTGGCACCCGGTTTGTTCAGTTCAGAAAGCTTTTCTTTGCCTTTAAACTTCTGTTCTCCTCCAGTCACCACGGCAAAGGAGACATCACCCCGTTCCAGGCGCTCATGACGTCGCTGTCCGCCACCATCGGCACCGGGAATATCGCGGGTGTGGCAACGGCCATTGCCTCGGGCGGACCGGGAGCTGTTTTCTGGATGTGGGTGACAGGGGCATTCGGCGGGGCTGTGAAGTTTTCCGAAGCGGTGCTGGCAGTCAAATACCGGATCACCAATGAAAACGGGGAGCAGTCCGGCGGCCCCATGTACTATATCAAGCACGGTATGCAGGAAAAATTCGGCGGGAACTGGGCATGGCTTGGCTGGCTGTTTGCCCTGTTCGGATTTGTGGCTTCCTTTGGCATCGGCAGCATGGTTCAGTCCAACTCCGTGGCCTCGGCCTTGAACTCCAGCCTTAATGTACCTGACTGGATCACGGGCGTGGTTCTTTCGCTTGCAGTGGGCATGGTGGTCATCGGCGGCATCAAAAGCATTGCCAAGGTTACCTCTAAAATTGTCCCGCTTATGGCCGTCACGTATGTCATAGGCTGCCTGGTTGTTTTGTTTGTTAACGGATCCGTCGTTCCCCAGGCCCTGCACATGATTTTTGACAATGCCTTTTCCGGCACAGCCGTGGGGGGCGGTGTTTTAGGCACCGTGATCCGGTTCGGGGTGGCCCGGGGCGTATTCTCCAATGAGGCCGGACTCGGCTCCGCCCCCATCGCCCATGCGGCATCCAAAATCAAAGACCCCGTCACCCAGGGCATCATCGCGTCCCTTGGCTCGTTTATCGACACCCTGGTCATCTGCACCATGACCGCCCTTGTGATCCTTGTGTCCGGCCTGGTCAGCATCGGCGGAGACGGTTTGATGGTGATCACCGACACGCTTTCCGGTGCAGCACTGACATCCAGGGCCTTTGCCGCATGTCTGCCCGGTTTCGGCCAGTTTATCGTCACCTTCGGCCTGATCTTCTTTGCCTTCTCTACCATCCTTGGCTGGTTCTACTATGGCTCCAAATGCCTGGAGTACATTGCGGGCGTAAAGGCGGTGGAAGTCTACAAATGGGTATGGGCGATTCTCGCCTTTTTAGGCGCCACGGTCTCCATGGATTTTGTGTGGAACCTGTCCGACGCATTCAACGGGCTTATGGCCATCCCCAACCTGATCGCCCTTCTGGGCTTAAGTCCCGTGATCATCGGCCTTTTAAGGGCGTATGAATCCCGGCCCAAACATTGATGGTACCGTAAAATTGGATTAAATGGTCAGCGATGCTGCCGGCATCAACGCCCGGGTGTATGTGTGCCCGGGCGAGGTCATGATCTGTTCTGACGGGCCGTGCTCTATGCACTGCCCAGGCCAGGTTTTTTAAAAACCGTCCGGATGGCGGACAGCGCCTTTTGGGTTTCCATCTGTTTATGGCTGCGTATGGTGCCCGGAAACTGCCGGTGGATTTTTCGTATGGGATTCATGGCGGCGCCCGGATCCTGGAACACCATACATATATTGTTTCCCAAAAGCCTGGGCGCGTTTCCCATGGCCTGTGCCTGCGAGGTCCGTCATCACCGTATGCCATCAATTTTCGACGTCGCCGGACCTGTCCGCGTCAAGTCCGTAGCTTTTGTTCCGCCAGTCCCGGGAATGCTTTATATTTGATTTGGCCCCAGCCGTATTTTCCATTCAACAAATCTCCTGAACATAAAAAAGGCCATAAAGGTTCGAAGACAACAATAGCCTGTGTCCGCGAGCTTCATGGCCTGACGTTTTTTTATTTTATAACGCGCTGGGTTTTGTGCACCGCCTTTCTGACGGTTTTAAAATGCTTGTAGCGTGCCATGCTGATGCTTGTCAATGGGGCCCTGCCTTGCTTTTCCTTTAAAATTTTCTAAGGAGAAGCTATTCTAAGGAATAACCGGAATATGTCATTATAAGGCCCCAATCACCAGAATCATAGACAGGCATAGGCTGGTCTACACTGCCCCATGAACCAGAGTCATAGACAGGCGCATAAGCACCGGAATCAGGAGCTGTTAACACTAAGCTGTCGTTATAGGCCTTGGCCTTTTTATTATATGCTTTGGCTCTATTGTTGTATTCTGCACCATAAGTGCCGATATTGTTGATAACATTGGTAACGATATTTTGGGGGTCATCTTCACGATGCCGTCTTATCAGGCTTTTTTCTTTACCAAAATAATACCTGATACCCAATAAGCTTTGATCATAATCCTGATCCCCTGTTGCAAGGTCCACAAAAATACTAACTCCTTTAACCGGGGTTTGATATTCGATTAGGCACTGATACAAATGGTTGTCGAATGAATAAGAATATGATGCTTCCAGCAGTAGGTTATCAATTGGATAATAACCGATTGATGCACCGATATATGGATCTGTTTCATCCGTCTCAATGAAAGGCACCGGGCCAATGGCATAATCGATCTTGGCAAAACCGGCATTCAATCCCAGTGTAAATGCTCCCATGTAGCATTCCCCCATAAGGCCTCCCATGTAGGAATCCATGTCGCTGTTATGAATTCCTGATATCCCCGCTCCAATAAGTCCTTTGTCGGAATCTCTCCAAAAAAGCTGAATCCCCGTACCATAGAAATCACGTTCGGAAACATGCGTATAAAGCCCATCTGCCTGCAAGCCAATATTTTTAGCCAAAGGAACACTGATACTGCCTGTCAGGCTCTTCCCTCGGTTTGAATCCATATCACCGTAAGAGAAAGCCATCTTCCCATTTACAGAACTAACAGCATCACCGGCAAATGCCGGAGAGTTAAACAACACTAAAACAACAATTAAAGCAAATTTTACTACCTTCATACCTTCTCCTAACTCAAGAATAATCAGCTCTAAATACCATTCATGAAGACCGACATTTTCATTTTCAGCATGCAATTAACCCCATATACAACAACTTAAACCAGCGACGGCATTATATATCTGCATAAATAAAAACTGTCAATCAGGGTGTCCCTTAGAAAAGGCCTTTATGATAATGCCTTGGTAAGCGGCAGGCGAAAAAGGCGCTATATGGCAAAACCTGTTTTGTCGCTCACGAAAACCGCAATGGTCAAAAAGCCTAGGATCGGCTGCCACAGGACAGTACCCTGTAACATACAAATAGTTTGTATATAAACTATTTGTATGTTAATAGTCGTAACAATTATAATCAATGAATTGTGAGGGTCAATTGGTCTTTGAAGATTGCGTATGCTTTCGGTTAGGTAAAACGCTCCGCCGGGTGACAAAGGCGTATCGACAACAGATATCAAAGTATAAACTTACCCATGGACAGTTTTTCATGATGGTTGCGATTCTGGAAGAAGACGGATTGTTGCCCAGTGAGATAGCAAAAAAAACATCCCAGGACAGGTCTACAACAACAGGTTTGCTTGACCGGCTCGAAAAAGACGGTTGGATTGAAAGAAAAGCGGACAGGGCGGACCGCCGGTCTTTGAGAATCTTTCTGACACAGCATGCCCTTGACCATAAAAAAAGCATTATGACGCTTTTTAAAAAAACAAACCAAAAATTTTTACACTGTTTCTCCCAGGAGGAATGGGCTCAAATGCAGGATTTTTTAACCCGTTTGGACCGGTACAATGATGCTGAATGATCAGGTTTTTTAATTTAACAAAAGGGAATAACATGAAGGCGTTAAATCCGGAACACATTAAATCAGTGATTAAAAGTATAAATAAAGGTCCATTTTTTAAGCACTTATCAATGCAGGTCACCGAATTGAATATTGGCTATTCAAAAGTTACCGCCACGATCCGTGAAAAATATATGAATCCTTTTGGCAGCGTCCACGGAGGTGTATTTTCTTCTCTTATTGACACGGCAGCCTATTGGGCGGCTTACTGTGATTTAAGGGAAGATCAAGGGCTGGTTACCGTTGATTTAAAGATAGACCTTCTCGCACCTGTTCTTGATAAAATAGTTATCGTTGAAGGGAAAAGGATAAAATCAGGGCAAACGCTGTGTCTTACAGAGGCTCAAATGTTCAATGAATCAGGGAAAATCTTAGCCCATGGAACCTCAAAGCTCATGGTGACCCAAAACAAGCAAACAATACATGATATTGTTGACTTCGTTGATGCTGAGAAGCCGCCGGAAAAATTTTTAAGGGGAAGGCATGTCGTTTAAAATAATCGGGATTTCTGCAAGCCCCATAAAAAATGGCAATACGGATACATTATTGTCAATGATCATGGCGCAGGCTAAAAAAAAAGGGCTTGATGCAGAGATTATTTATCTTTCAGAGCTGACAATCAAAAACTGCATTCACTGCAATTTCTGCTTGGATAAACAAAAGGCAGACAGATACTGCGCACTGAGAGATGATGCCCAGATCATATATGAAAAATTAGAGAATGCGGATATTATCGTATTTGCCAGTCCGGTCTATTTTATGAGAACCAGCGGAATGATGGCAACCTTTATCGACCGGCTTCGGGTGTTTATCTTCGGCAATGCCGCCGGCGGGAAATTGAAAAATAAAATCGGTATCAGTGCAGGTGTTTCATGGATGCGGCATGGCGGAATGGAGACCACACACCTTTCCCACATTTGCGCATTCATCACCCTTGATATGATACCTGCGACCAGTCACGCTTCCATCAGTCCCCTTGGTGCGTCTGCGGTAAGCAGCAGGCATGGAGAAGGTGTTTTTGATCCAAAGGTCCGTTTGGGGGTAAATGAAGATCAAGCCGGTATTAAGGCTGCCAAGGCCCTTATTGATAGGGCCTTGGAACTGGTTGAACTGATTCAACAAAAATAAACCTTGGAGTTACAATTTCAGTCGTTTCTTTTTGGGGTCCCTTACCCAAATTTCAGAACCCTGCCGTTATTTGGCAGTCACTTTAACGCCTGTACCTGAGAATCTCTTTTTTCCCATCCCGGATAAATCAGAACAAACAGGCATATCACAATGAGCGCAATACCATGCCATGCCAGTGCAGGCAGATGTTCTCCTAGGATGAAAACAGCAAGTAGAGTCGCGACCGCCGGTTCAAAGAGAGAAATGGTTGTGGCTTTGCTGGCCGGAATCCGTTCGAGTCCATAGCCGAAAAAAAAGTACCCTAGGAACATGGGTACCGAAGCCATGTATATGCCGACGGCGGCATTTGACCATGACTCAAGGAAAGGTGCGCCTGTATATAATAATACGGGAAAGAGAATAATACCACCTAATCCAAAAAGAGTCCCCATAACAGCCCGGCCGGCTATGCCTTTCTGCATTAATTTGTGGGCTGTGTGGGAATACAGAGCATATGTGCATGCGGCCATAAGTCCCAGGAAAGTGCCTAGGATATCATTACTTACATCGGTTAAGGCGGCCTGGTGTTGATGGCCTGATTTTGCTATACAGAGCAGCGTGGTGCCCTTTTTGCCGGCTGTCGCCCCGACGACCCATTTCATGGTTAGTTTTTTTTTGTCAACGATCCATTCAAGCAGTGCAGAGGCAAGCGGCGCAAACCCGATGGTGATAACTGTGCCTGCTGCAACACCGATCAATTTCATTGATGAATAAAAAGCAAGCGGATATATGCCTATGGCAACAGAACCCACCAAAAGGGGTTTGCTTTGCATGAATATCATGCTCCGAAATGCATAAATAAGGTTTGCAGCCAAAAGTGCCTGCAAGATACCGCCTATTCCCATTGCAGCCGACCCGATAGCAATGGGGCTTACATTTGGCGCAAAGGTTGCTGCTGTACCTGTCGTTCCCCACATTGCTGCAGCAATTAACACGCCTAGGGAACCTGACAAGGATTCATTATTTTTCATAGTTGCTCCAATATCCGGCGCGCAATGCTTTTTGCTCGGCTGATTCTTTGGCTGCTGCCCTCAAGTCCGGCCCTTGCCATTGCTCCCTCAAGCAGAAAGGATAGATGTTCCGCCACGGCACGCGATCTGTTTTCGGATATGGAAGCGTATTCGAGAATATGCTTTTGCAGTAAGTCCTCGACCTCTTCTTTATGATTTTTTACCGCAATCCGCCCCGAAGATCCTGCCGGAAGCTCTGCGGCAGCATTAAGGATGCCGCATCCCCGGAAACCGCGATCATATTCAAAACACGCATGGTCCAAATAGGCGTCAAATATGGATAACACGCGATCTTGCGGTGTATCGGCTTTATTTAACCTTTGTTTATACAGATCAAGCCATTCAGCATGTCGTTCTTGGATGTACGTATATATCAAATCTGCTTTTGATGAGAAATTGTTGTAAAGACTCATCTTTGCAACTCCGGCTTTTTTAATAATGGTATCGATCCCGGTTGCAGCGATTCCTTCATTATAGAAAAGAGTTGCCGCCGAACGAAGCAGGCGTTCCCGTGCAGAAATTTTGGGTGTTGTCATAACGCGTTCCTCTGATTGCATATATTAAAATATATAGACCAGTCTACCTAATTTTATGGGTTTGTCAATCTATTTGAATAGTGGAGACTTCGTCAATTATGGGAAAGCAACGGCGGGGAACTTAATTTTTGATGGGGTTTAGGGCACGCCGTATCCTGCCATAAAGGCCAGGCAGCCCGCGATTTTCAGAGTACCGCCATGGCTGACCGGTTCCACCGCGTTCATGATATTGTGATGATGTTTCATTCTCCGGCCAACAGACAACCGATGACGGTATGATCCGTTCCCGGGACGATTACCCATTTTCTAAACTTGCAATTCAACCCCTTTAAATGTATTCTTATTTCATAATCCTTAGTCGATAAAATCTGTCTTTTTCTTAAATTGTGTCTGAACCAAAACCTGAAATCTTTGCTGAGTACAAGGCAGACAACAAATATAAACCGCAGGCGTAAATTTAATATTCCGGGGATTAAAATTTGTGTCCAACGAAGTAATCGGCAAAATTTACGGTTTTCGGCCGGGCACTGAATCGACCGGCATAGGGCGAATCAGACCTGATACAAATTAAGCGGCAGGTATTTTCTTCACATATTCGGTATATGGTGTTTGTTAAGATGACATTTAAATCCGTATTTAGGATAAAATATTACATGAAATGTCCGTTGATGCATTCCTTTTACGGTGTGTTGATTGGCTGTTTTATTTTGTTTTCAGCGGTTTTTGCCCAGGTTTCATCCGCCTCTGATATGGACGATGCGCTGCCGGCCGCTTCAAAACGCATATTAATACTGCATTCTTACCACAAAGGATTTTCCTGGACCGACAATGTCGAGGCCGGTATCAGATCCGTGCTGGACGGTTCATCCTTTGAAATGTATAGTGAGTATCTGGACAGCAAGCGCTGGCCGCCGGAAGCGGCAGGCGCTCACATGCTTGAGTACCTGAACCAAAAATACAAAAATTTCCCCATTGATCTGGTGATTCTCTCCGATAACAATGCCCTCACCTTTCTTCAACACTACAAGCAGACTTTTTTTCCTGGTGTTCCGATTGTTTTTTGCGGCATCAACAACTTTCAGCCAAGTCTCCTTGACGGATTTAAGGATCGTATTACCGGCGTGGTGGAAAAGACAGATCCCGCCGGCACCCTTCAACTGATTCGCATGCTCCAGCCCAAAGCGGAAAAGCTTTACATTATTACCGGAACCACCCCCACCGGCGCCGTCGTCCAAAAAGAGGTTGAAGCGGCTTTAAAAGCAGATAATTTCGGATTTGCGCCGGTATGGCTTTCCGGATTGTCCACGGTCGAACTTCAAAAGGATCTGGCAGCGGTTTCTCTGGAAGATGCCGTTTTGCTGGTTCTTTTCAACCGGGATAAAGCGGGTGTCTACTATAGCAATGAGGCGGCGGCCAGGCTGATTGACCGGGCAACCTTTGCCCCGGTATACGGCATGTGGGATTTTTACCTGGACCACGGCATTGTCGGGGGAATGCTGACAAGCTCCCGGGACCAGGGGCAGACTGCCGGCAAACTTGCCGTTGAGATACTGACTAAAAACAAAATTCCCCCTGTGGTCACAACTAGTCCAAATGCCCCGATTTTTTTATGGGACAAGCTTCATTACCTTGGTTTAAATCCGGATTTGCTCCCCCAGGATGCGCAAATCCGCAACCGGCCGGATTCAAAAACATGGCCCGTTGCCATTGCCGCAGGGCTTGGGCTCCTGCTTTTGGCGCTGGCGGGACACAGCCTGACCCGCCTGTTTTCAAAAACAGAGGCCTCCTTTTCCAGGTCTATGCCGGATGTCTTTCGCAGCAATTTGCGCCAGGCCCTTATTCTCCTGAGTATTGTTTTGGTGACAGGCCTGGCGGTGCAATCCTGGTTTGTGGCTAAAAATGAAATGGCGCAGATACGCCGGAGTATTTTCAACGAAAGAAAAAATTTGATCCGAACCATGGTCAACCGGGCTATGGATCATATCGACTATGAGCGCCGGCGTCTGGCCCAAAAAGGGGTCTCAATTAAGGATATTAAAAAACAAATAATAAAAGCACTGGAAACATACGTTTATGCCCAAGGGGAGGGGTATATTTTTATTTGCACTGATCAGGGGGTTGTACTGCTTAATCCGGTTCAGCCGGAACTGACCGGCAAAAATCTATGGGACGCCACTGATCCAAACGGTATAAAGGTCTTACAGAGCCTGATTGCCGCGGCCAGTGAACCCGGGGACGGATTTGTTCAATATGAATGGAACAAGCCTTCTCTTGGCCGTGGGGTGCCCAAAATTTCGTTTGCACGGAAAATCGATGACTGGGGCTGGGTGATCGGCAGCGGCCTGTATTTAGATGATATTGAAAATAATATTCAGTCCTTTAAAAAACAACTGCGCAACCAATTTATTGTGGAGCTTTTAATTATTTTCAGCCTGACATTGGGTGTGATTTTTCTTTTGAAACTGGCCTCCCGCCGTATGATTGCAACTGTTGATGAAGAGCTTTTCCAGCTCCAGAGAGCCATTGCAGACCATAATGTCAATGCCGGGGATTACTCCTTCCATGAATTTCAAGCCATCTCAGCCATGGCCGATGACAGTTTTAAAGAGCTGGCCAGAACCCAGGCATCCTTGGTGGACGCCGAATCCCGGCAACGGGAAATCCTTGAACACCTGGATGCCGGTGTGGTCATCATCAACCGGGAAACGCTTGTGATCCTTTACGTTAACCCGACCGCCGCAAAACTCATCGGCGCAGACCGGGATAAAATCGTCGGCCGGGAATGCACATTATATATTTGCCCCGCGGAAAAAGGATCCTGTCCGGTTACGGATTTTGGACAGACCATGCACCAAAGCCGGCGAACGCTTTTAAACACAGCGGGGGATGAAATTCCCATTATCAAAACGGTCCGGCCCTTTACCTACAATGATCAGCCGGCCCTCTTGGAAACCTTTGTGGATATCACAGAGCAGCAAAAAGCCGAAGATGCCCTCCGCGCAGAGCGTGATCTTTTTGCAGCAGGGCCTGTGATTACCATATCCTGGTCGCCTGAGCCACACAGGCCCGTAACATTTGTATCTGAAAATGTTACCCAGATACTGGGGTACACGCCCGAGCAGATGATGGCCGGCACATTTAGATATACGGAACTAATATATCCGGATGATCTGGCACAGGTGTCCGCTGAAGAGGCCGGATATATAAAGGACGGGACCTTGCACTTTGAGCAGACCTACAGGCTTCGTACCCGGAGCGGGGACTACCGGTGGTTTTATGATTTTATCCGCCTGCTACGTGACGGCGCCGGCAATATTGTACAAATTGACGGGTATATGTTCGACCAGACCGATTATGTAAATGCCCAGATGCAGATATCCAAAGAGCGTGAACGCCTGGGCAACGTGATCAGGGGTACGGATGTTGGAACCTGGGAATGGAATGTACAGACCGGTGAAACCGTATTTAACGAACGATGGTCCCAAATCTGCGGTTATAGCCTTGGGGAGTTATCGCCGGTTTCCATTGACACCTGGAACCGGCTGAGACATCCTGATGATTTAAAAACGTCGGAAAGTCTTTTAAAGCGGCATTTTTCAGGAGACCTGGAAATTTATGATGTTGAATACCGCATGAGGCATAAGCATGGACATTGGGTCTGGGTCCAGGATAAAGGCCGGGTGATTTCCCGGACAGATGATGGTAAGCCGCTGATGATGTTCGGTACCCATACGGATATCACCGGGCGTAAACAGGCCCAGGAAAAGCTCCAGCGCTCTTTACGGGAAACAGAGCAGGCCAACAGGGCCCTTAAAAATGCCCGGAATAAATTAATGACCGTCAATGAAGATCTGAAAAAGCAGACCGCTCTGGCCACCCAAATGGCGGCTAAAGCTGAGATGGCCACCCAGTCAAAAAGCGAATTTCTGGCCAATATGAGTCATGAAATCCGGACACCCATGAACGGTATCATCGGTATGACAGGCCTGCTGCTGGATACGAATCTCACCGAAGAACAACACCTTTATACCAGCAATGTAAAAGCCAGTGCCGACGCGCTTTTGAGCTTGATCAACGATATACTGGATTTTTCAAAAATTGAGGCGGGCAAACTGGACATGGAGATCCTGGACTTTGAATTGACTGCTTTCCTGGATGATTTTGCCCAGATGATGGCGCTAAAGGCCCATGAAAAAGATCTGGAATTGATCTGCGGCGCATCGCCTAAAGTGCCGGGATTGCTCCAGGGTGACCCGGGCCGTCTTCGCCAGATTTTGATCAATCTGACCGGTAATGCCATTAAGTTTACCAAGTCCGGTGAAGTCGTGGTCCAGGCGGACCTCAAACATGAAACCCAGGAGGAGGTCCTTATTTACTTTTCCGTAAAGGATACTGGTGTGGGGATTCCTGCGGATCAACAGGACCATCTGTTTGAACAGTTTACCCAGGTGGATGCTTCCATAACGCGTAAATACGGCGGCACAGGGCTGGGACTTGCCATATCGAAAAAATTGGGACAAATGATGGGCGGCGATATCGGCGTTATTTCACCGGTTCCTGAAATCCGGTCACCACAAAGCCGGCATCCAGGCTGTCTGTTCTGGTTTACGGCCAAATTTAAAAAGCAGCCCGCATCCCAAACCGGGCATCATCAGAGAATGGTGCCGGATCAACTGAAAAATGTTCGTATTTTAATCGTTGATGATAACCAAAGTAACCGGGAAATATTAGTGGCACAATTGGCCGGCATGGGGGCTGACGTGTCTGACGCCGGGGATGCCGAGACCGCTTTGGAAAAAATACAAAGCAAGGCCCGGCAAAATTTGTTTTACGACCTTGCAATACTGGATATGCAGATGCCCGATATGACCGGGGACAGACTTGGTCAGGCCATCAAGAGTATGCCGTTCGGGGCGGATATTAAGTTGGTGGTGATGTATTCCCTAGGCCGGCACAGTGATGTACACAATTTTGAATCCATTGGTTTTTCAGCATACCTTACCAAACCGGTGCGTTACTCGGAACTTGAAGATACCCTGGCAACCGCTCTTTTGGGTGAATTCGCCGGTAAGAAAGAAAATGGGCCGATCCGGCATTTAAATGAGACAACCAAACAGCCCCATGTTAGGATTCTTCTGGCAGAAGACAATATTACAAACCAGATCGTTGCCAAGGGTATTCTGGAAAAGTCCGGTTATTATGTGGATGCCGTGGCAAACGGTCTTGAGGCGATACACTCCCTTGAGAAAATTCCATATGATCTGGTGCTGATGGATTTGCAGATGCCGGAGCTGGACGGACTTGAGGCTACCCGGATGATTCGCAAGACGGGCTCCGGTGTTATTCATCCGGGTATCCCGGTCATTGCCATGACGGCCAATGCCATGGCCGGGGTCCGGGAACAATGCCTGAACGCAGGTATGAATGATTATATCAGCAAACCGGTAAATCCGATCATCCTGGGTGAAAAAATTGAAAAGTGGCTCA
>JAKSBO010000401.1 GCA_022361095.1 Desulfobacterales bacterium
GCAAGGGCATCTCCAATGAGTGCGCCGATGATCAGCAGTATGATTGGAAATACATAAAGAAAAAAACTTAAGAAAAGCATGGGGCCTGAATTAATACCCACAATCACCCGGTCTCCTTTTAGTACATTCAGCGTGTTTGGCAGAACAACCGTCATCTCTTCGGAAGGGTGGTGACCGCCGCTGCAGGAATCCTTTGATGAACAGCTTTCGCAGGCTGCCGAACGGGTGGTTTTAATCCAGGCTGTTTCAGGGGTGGCGTGTGTGACAATGCCGTCTTCAGTAATCATGAGGCGCTCTTATAAAAATGGGTTAGTGTTGGCGTTTTAAGGCGGATGAATACAGTCACCCGGCTTTTTGTCTTATGGTCTATAGCATGTAATTAAAGGTTATGTATAGTCATGTCAGGCGATAATATCAAGCAGACTGCCCTGCTGGATCAACCGGGACTGGCCCGTCTGCTGGGTTATCTGGTTCTGATGTGCCGGCAGTTGGTCCAAGTCGTCTTCTTCAGCCGGGTTTTCTTTGCTTTGGGCCTGCAGTGTCATCGCCTGCTGTGTAATTTCAACCTGAAAGGCTTGTTGAAGGGGCTGGGTATTTTCCTGGTAAGTTTGAGCCCCTGTCTCTTCCTTATTATTGTTCCGGACAGAAGCCGTGCCTGCCACTTGCATATTGTCGGTGTAGGCGTTCATCCCTTGAATACTGTGAATATTCATTTGGCGTCCTTTCCTTGCTGAATTCTCTAATACAATTAAACAATAATCTTAAGAAAAGAGGATGTCAAATTTTTTTATTGAAATTGCTTGACATGGGATTTGGGTTGGTATATAACCCACGAGTCTTTTGAATGAGAGACGCTGCTCCCCAGTAGCTCAGTTGGCAGAGCGAGTGGCTGTTAACCACTAAGTCCGCGGTTCAAGTCCGTGCTGGGGAGCCAACCTGAAAAAACATCCCGACAACTTTAAGTTGCCGGGATTTTTGTTTTTATACCCACATACCAAGCTTATCAAGTCCTTTCCGCCATCTAAAAAATACATTTTCATGGTTGACATATAATATATTGTTCTGTATTAGAATTAATATTAGCTTAATCTAACTTAATTTTCAATTCAAAAAAATTGGAGGTGTGTTGATGGACGCGATGAAGTACTTTTTAAATATATGGGAAATCGACCGTAATTTTAAATGTCCTGTGATTGGTGCCATGCTGTCCGTTGACAAGCATAGAGATATTCTGAAGAAATGCGGATGGGATGTTAACGGGCTCAAACCCTATGAGTATCACTCTTATCTTATGGGATGCATGGGGGATGAAAATGCTGTATCCATCAAAACAAATAATTACATTCGGCACCAGGCCGGAAAATATATGAAGCAGATAGCGGCC
>JAKSBO010000427.1 GCA_022361095.1 Desulfobacterales bacterium
GCTGGAGTTTATTCATGTTCAGGCCGGTGGTCCGGGCCAGCTTCTTTATACAGGGCGGGGAAGAGAGGTCCCGGACCAGCAGATCCCTGGCCTGGACCACACGATCCCGGTCATCCAGGCTCATTCCGGTTACCGGGGCCTTTGCCGCATTGGCCCGGGCAATCTGATCGGCAAGCAGGTCCAGGGCAATACCCTGGTAGAAAATACGAACCGGGGAGCCCGGAACCGGGCCTGCCATGAGCCGGTTCAAGCAGTTTCCGGCATGTATGGAGGTGCCTGATCTGAAATACCAGGCCTGGTCCCGGTCTCCTTCCATCATAGATTGAAGCCCTTTGGGGATATTATCCCGGTCCGGATAAAACAGGGAATGAAATACCAGTGGAGAAAGATGGATATGAACCAGGCAGATCCGCTGGTTTCCGGGAATGGTAAGCCTGGTTTCCTGGCAGGGAAGAAAAAGGATGCCGCTGACACCGGCCTGATTGGAAAATCCCTTCAACCCCAGGCCCGGTGCATTGATACGGTTTGTGAAGTTGCCGGAAATAACAAAACCGAAATTAACCGTGGGCTGATCCCTTTCAAATGAAAGGCGCAAATCGTTTTCCGGTGTAACGTCAAGCATGCTGACACTGAACCCCTCCTGGATCCGGTACTCCAGCCAACGGCTTTTGCCCGTTGTGTCTGTTAAATTCGGAATGCTTTGTTCCAAGGCGTTACTCCTGTCATTTATTCTGGCACCATTATCAGCAGCTCTTTTTTAGAATTTTATTATCTTCTATATGCCTTTATAAGTATTGTCAACCAAACTTATTGCCGATCAGAAGTTAAAAACGGTATACAATGATTGTTTTGGGTTTTCACGCTGATATTCATTTCATCCTCAACGCCTGTTTTGCCTCCGGGGTGTTAGTGGATCTTGAATGTATGATGAGTTTAATATAATATTAAGCGCCTAACATGATCCGGGATAAGCTGTTGTTGAATTGCCCGGCATTTCTTGACAAAATCCGGCAGGTCAACCTATAGTCCTTTTCAATCCACTAGCGGCCATGGGCCGGCCTTGACATATCTGCTGCCCGGCCTGAGCCCGCAGCAAAGCTTGTAAGATCCGGGGCGTTTACCCGGACGGTCTTATAAAATTCATAAAGTAAAATTCATCAAGGGGTCTTATGTGTAATTTCGCCGGTAATATTTATCGTAAAATTGACAAAATATGGTTAATGGGAACAATGCTAGGCTTTTTTTTCTGTTCGTTTTGCCGGGCTGAGGCGTTGCATTTGCAAAAGGCCCGGCCATATACCGGAAATGAAGACATTATAGGGTGGGTAATGAGCGAAAAACTGGATGGGATCAGGGGATACTGGGACGGCAGCCGTTTGTTGACCCGGAAGGGGCTGCCCCTTCATCCGCCGCCATGGTTCATTAAAAATTTTCCGGCCTTTGAGCTGGACGGCGAATTGTGGAGCAAACAAGGGGCGTTTGAATTTATCCAGTCTGTGGTGCTTGATGCCGAACCCGGCCCCGGGTGGGAGACAATCAAGTACCATATTTTTGAGGTGCCCAATCAGACAGGAACATTTTCTCAGCGGCTTGACCGGGTAAAAAAGTGGTTTGGGTCCCATCCCAATCCCCATGTCAGGGTTATTCCCCAGGTTTTGATTCAAGAGATATCCGACCTGGAGCGTTTTGTTGTTGACGTGGAATCAAGGGGCGGTGAGGGCGTTATCGTTAAAAATCCGGATATGCCCTACCATACCGGCAGAAGCGCCCATGTTCTAAAGGTTAAAAAAGCCCGGGACATGGAAGGGCTTGTTATTGGCATTAACAAGGGAAAAGGCAAATATGAACATGCCATGGGATCACTCACACTGAAACTGGAAAACGGCATTATTTTTAAATTGGGGACCGGGTTTACGGACCGGATTCGAAACAATCCGCCTGCTGTCGGCACAACGGTGACGTTTAAATATCATGGATTCAGTAAAAACGGGGTGCCGAAATTCGCTTCTTTTTTGAGGGTTAGATCGGATTGAACCCAGGCTATTAAGGGTACGGATGCGTTTGTAACCTCAGGAAATAGGTGATAGACAAGATTTAGTTTTTTTTCAAATTGTCATGGAGAAACGGATTATTTTTTTTAGGAGGCGATTATGGAACTGGAAGATGACAGAGACGCAATTGTGCGTTTTGGGCTTAAAATGGTGAAGTCGGGCCTGACCACGGGGACCGGGGGAAATCTGAGCATTATTGACAGGAATTCGGGTACGGTTGCCGTCAGTCCAAGCGGGATCGAGTACGCAGCATTAAAGCCCCGGGACATTGTTTTCACCGATATGCAGGGCAATATTGTAAAAGGAGATACAAAGCCGTCAAGCGAGCTTGGGTTTCATCTCTCCCTGTATAACCGGCGGAAGGATATACAAGCCGTTGTCCACACCCACTCTCCCTATGCGGTGACCATGGCCTGCCTGGGGTGGGAAATCCCTGCGGTTCATTATCTTGTGGGGTTTGCAGGCAGAAAAGTGCCCCTGGCACCCTATGCCACATTCGGCACACCCAAACTGGCCGAGATCGTTGCCGAATATATTGAAGATTATAATGCCCTGCTGCTTGCCAATCACGGACTTGTGGCTGTCGGCAACAGCATGGACACGGCCTTTGCCGTTGCCGAAGAGATTGAATTTGTCGCCCGGATTTACTATCAGGCAAAAAATATAGGCACCCCGGTCATCCTGCCCGATGAAGAGATGGATACCGTGCTTGAAAAGTTCAAGACCTATGGGCAGAAAAAAATGGAGGGATGATTCTTGATAACGGCCACGGGCCGACCTGATATATCATTTGCCTGGCACAGCCCTTAACAAAGATTGAAAGAGGAAGGTCACTTATCCGGACGCTCTTATAAATATACGTCACACCGTCAATTAAATTTGTGTCAGAGGAATCCGGATAACAAATTTAGCACCCGCACCAGGGCTTGATTCCACCGTCATTTCACCTTTATGGTGTTCGGTAATGATAAAATAAGAGACACTTAACCCCAGCCCGGTTCCCACGCCCACGGGTTTGGTGGTGAAAAAGGGGTTAAAAATATGTTTTCGGATTTTTTCATCCATCCCGGGCCCGTTATCCTCTATCTCCATGCAGGCCATATTCCGGGTCGAATCCACATAAGTGCGTATGTTAAACTGGGGCTGCAGGGTCTTTGCATCCTGCATGGCCTGGGCCCCGTTGGTCAGCACGTTGAGCACCACCTGCTGGATTTTGCTGGCCTGGCAAGGCACTGCGTACAGATCGTGATTATATTTTTTAATGATATGGATCTGTTTGAAATCATATGTCTTTTTCAAATCATAATCCGTGGCCGCAAGTTCAATGGTTTTGTCAAGAATTTCGTTTAAGTCATGGGGGGATATGGTTGAACTGTCCTTACGTGCGAAGGTGAGCATATTATTGACAATCTTGGAGACCCGCTGCCCTGCATCAATGATGGTATGATTCATCCGTTGTATTCCCCTTGTCTCCATGAACCGGCTGATGGCTTCAATGTTGGTGCCGGCCTCTTTTGCCGCTTCCCGGCTGGCCGGGATATCAAGGCCTGAAGTAAGGCGCTGGGTCATGACCTGGGCGGTTTGCATCATGCCGGCCAGGGGGTTGTTGATCTCATGGGCCATGCCTGCGGCAAGCCCCCCTACAGAGAGCATTTTTTCGCTCTGGATCATCATCTCTTCCATCTGCACCTGGTCGGTGATGTCATCTACCCGAATTACGGCACCTTCCACGCCGTTGGCCACCAGGGGATAAATCGTCACGTCCTCGTAGCGGGTTTCATCCCGGTCCTCACGGCGTACCTTTGAGTTCCGGAGGACCTGGCGCTCCCGGATGGAAGCCCGGATACGTTCCATTTCATGGGCCAGGTTGGGAAACACCTTATCCAGGGGCTTGCCCCGGGCTTTTTCCGGGCAAACCCCGGTGACCTGTTTGGCTTTGAGGTTCCACTGGGTTACCAGGCCCTTGCTGTCCACACCGATCAGGACCGAGGGCATGGAGTCTATGATGTTGGAAACCAGGTCTTGGGCTGTTTTAAGGTCTGCGTATGAATTGGAAAGATCAGCGGCCATGGCATTCAATGCTTCTTCGATCAGATTCCACTCATCATTTCGATTCAGATTGATGCGTGCGTCAAGATAACTCTGCCGAAACGCTTTGATGCCGTCACAGATATCGTCCATGGGTTTTTTGATAATGTTTTTAAAAAAAAGTGACGTCAGTATAATCAAAGCGGCAATAAGTGCCAGGGAAATTGCCACTATGGATACTTCGGTAACCTGGAGTGTATAAAGCACTTTGGTATTGGCTGCGTTGACAGCGTTGACGACATTCCGGTCAAATTTTTTAAGGATGTTGGTGGCCTGGTGTTTGGCGCTCTCGACATTGAGCATGCGTGCTTTGAGTTCAACCATCAACACGTTCAGGGTCAAAAGCTCGCTTTTATATAGTTGAAGGTCGTCGATGACAGCCTCTCCTATGTCGGCAATCTGTGGCGAACTGGCCATCAGGGTGCGCATTCGAAAGTGAAGTTCGTCAATGGCCATAAGCAGTGGGTCGGCATCCAGGTCCAGAAACGCATAATAGGTTTCCGGCCAGCGTTCTGCATGACGTTTACCGATTTCCAGCAGGCTTTGCCGGTATCCGATAACCAGTACCGAAAGTTGTTGCAGAATACTGGTATCATCGCCGGTAATGGGCGCGTTGATCAGCTTGTCGGCAATGATTTCATCCAGACGGTCCAGACCGGATATCATATTGTGATCCGCGTCACTTACTTGCTGTAAACTGATGTTGACAGCCTGGCATTGTTGCAGCAGAAATTCCATCCGCCGGCCAAATAACAAAATCGGTCCTTCCAGCTCACTGCCCCGGACCCGGCGGCCTAAAATTCCGGCAAATTCATTTAATCGTTTTTCTTCTCTTTTCAGATGGGCCTGGTTTTCAAAAAAAGTGCCAATCAAAAGATTGAGATCGGCAGCAATGGACGACAGCTCCCGTTCGGTCAAGGCGTTGGTCATGACATTGCTCATATCAGCGTTTATTACGTTGCTCAGCACGTTTTCAATCCGATGAAAAGAGAGGATAACCATTAAGACGATCATTAAAAAGATGCTGACGTTCAGGGCAAGAGCAGCCAGCAACTTGTTACGGATTTGCATATCGGAAATTTTCAATGAGAATTGTTTGCCGGGTTTGCCGGGTACAGAATCGTTCATATGTCAAAAGCTCCTATGGTTCCGTCGTGACCGGTTCCAACCCCAGCCTGCAGTAAAAAAACGATTAAAAATAAGGCCATGTTTAATTTCATTACGAACTCACAGCAAACTGCTCACCGGCCCCCTGATCAGTTCCGTATTTCTCAAGAGGATGGGTTTGGGTTTAATGCCAAACGCTTTCATCACAGGGACATTGATGATCGTCTTCCTCATCTGGTTTTGGGTTATGGGAATTTCAGAGACCGGGGTTCCCTGCATGGCTTTAAGCAGCATTCTTGCTGCAGTGAATCCCTGCTCCTCGGTATATTGGGTCATGCCGCACAACATGCCTTGTTGAATTGCGAATTTGTGGTCACCAATCACCGGTTTTGCAAAGGTATTGATGAGAACGGGCAGGATCTGGTTATCCGGAAGGGGGATGCCGTTGTGGTCCTTGATGCCTTCCATGGTTGCTATAAACAGGACGTCACACAGCGAATTCAGTTCTTTTGCCATGGCTGTGCTTTCGGACAGGGTCTTTGGAAACCTGGCAGCGGTTAGGTTTATTGGAAAGGTATGCGCTTTATGCTGAAAACTGTCTAAAATAGACCGGCCTGTGGGACTGTCATAACTCATATAACCAAAGGTTCTGATGGAAGGGATCAACTGTTTGGCAAACGCAAGGCTTTGGCTGATGGATATTCGTTCCAGGATTCCGGAGACATTGGTGGCCGGATAGCCGTATTTTTCAGGGTGCTCATTGACCCCGCAGAACATCACCGGTGTCTTTACCTTATCCTTTAGATAAGGGAGTACAAACATGGACTGGGCATCATCATCGGCGGCAATCACACCGTCGGGCCGGAATTTTTTGTAGAGGTTGAACGCTGCCTTGGCTTTTTGGGGACCGTCGGTGGGATCATTTTTGGTTCTCATATAGAAGTACTTGACTAGGCAGGTATCGGACAGCACCGAATCAATCCCCTGGCGGATTTTTTTTGTAAATTGATAATCCGGTTCATAACTCATTACCACGAGCACCTTGAACCGCTGCCCAGAGCTGAGGTCGGCTGCATATTTGACTGTGGCCGAGAGTAAAATAAACATTAAAGCAAAAAAAATTTTTATTAGTGTGTTCATTTTCCTGTCCCCAATCGTTAAATTTTTTATAAGAAAGTCTGGGTAAACTGCTCAGATCTTCCAACATTTGTTGTAGGCTGAGCCTGGCAGATGATATGTCAGGCCAGCCCGTGGCTGTTATATGAAAATTTCAACAACGTATTGAATTACTGCTTTTTATGCCGGTTGACGCCAGGCTGTTATCATATCAGACTGCTCCATGGCCGTTAGTCAAGAGCCAGCCGTATAATAAATTTTGATCCCACTCCCGGACTTGACTCAACCATCATTTCCCCTTTATGGGTTTCGGTGATGATGAAATAGGAGACACTTAGGCCCAGCCCTGTTCCCACGCCCGCAGGTTTGGTTGTGAAAAACGGATCAAAAATTTGCTTGCGGGTCGTTTCTTCCATCCCGGGTCCGTTGTCTTCTATTTCAAAGCAGGCCATATTCCGGGCCGGGTCAGCATAGGTTCTGAGGATGAACTTGGGCTCAGGGGTTCTGTCCTCTTGCATGGCCTGGGCACCGTTGGTCAGAATATTAAGCACGACTTGCTGAATTTTGCCGGCCTGGCAGGGAACGGTATGCATATTTGGGTCATATTCCCGGGTGATTTGAATTTGTTTAAAGTCATACGCTTTTTTAAAATTATAATCCGTTCCTGCAAGCTCAAGGGTTTTGTCCAGGATTTTATCCAGGAAATGTACAGATGCGATTGTTTCATCTTTTCGGGAAAAGCTGAGTATATTGTTTACAATTTCAGATACCCGCTGCCCCGACTCGATAATGGTCCGGATCATCCGCGGTATGCCCCTTGACTTCATGAACCGATCAATGGATTCAATGCTGGTCCCGGCCTCTTTTGCCGCTTTGCGTCCGGCAGAAATATCAAGGTCTGCAGTGAGTCGCTGGCCCATTACCTGGGCGGTCTGAACCATGCCGGCCAAAGGATTGTTGATTTCATGGGCCA
>JAKSBO010000013.1 GCA_022361095.1 Desulfobacterales bacterium
CGCACATATATCATCATGAATTTTTTTTATGTTGGATTGAATCTGCATTGTTATTTTGCTTCCTTAAAACTGATTGCGCCTAAAGATGCCAGGGTCTGAATGAGTTCACACACAGGCAGGCCGACAACGTTGGTATACGATCCGCAGATCTCTTGAACCAGGAAGGCGCCAATGCCTTGTATTCCGTATCCGCCTGCCTTGTCATAGGGCTCTTGGGTGGCTGCATACCAGTTGATTTCATCGCCGGACAGTTGTTTAAAGCGCACCCGGGTGTTCACGGCCGTTGTAACCATATCATCGGAATTGGGTCTGGTGATGGTAAAGGCGGTAAAGACATTGTGTTCCCTGTTATTGAGCCGGCTTAGCATGGCAACCGCCTGCCGGAACCCGTCGGGTTTTCCTAAAATCGTATCATCAACTGCTACTATGGTGTCCGCCCCGATGGTCCAGGCGTCAGGGTAATTTGCAGCTACAGCCTCGGCCTTGATTTTAGATAACAGACAGACATATTTTTCCGGATCCATGCCCGGATCTATCTTGGATTCGTCAATATCAGCCACATGAATTTTGAAAATGATACCTGCCTGGGCCATTAGCTCTTTTCTGCGGGGTGAACCCGAGGCAAGAATAATTTCTTCTTTGGTTATCTCTTTCATGGCCCCTTATGTATCATAATTCGTGGTCATCCAGAAACAGCCTTTTTGACTAAATGTTTCTTTTGGAAAAAAGTTCATTTGCGGAAAACGCCTTTGCCGGAATTTAATATTTTTTAAATTGAAAAATAAATTCATGGTCAAGGACATCTGCTGCATACTATAATTTTTAAACAATTAACCATTTTTATCGGAATGAATTGATACTATGCAGAAATTTTTAATCAACAAAGAAGCGATAGATGCAGGTAAGGCCGTGATCCATGGCCAGGATGCAAAACATATATGCAAAGTCCTCAGACTTAAACCCCAGGATACCATTTCCATGACTGACGGCCATGGCACTGACTACACCGGCCGTATAGATAAGGCCTCTTTTGAATGTGTGGACATTTCAATTTTAAGTGAAAACAAAAGCCTGACGGAATCCAATCTTGATCTGACATTATGTACGGCCATGCTCAAACACAACAAGATGGATGAAATCATTAAGCAGATTACCCAGCTTGGGGTTACCCGCTGGATCCCTTTTTATTGTAAAAGATCCATTCCATTGTCAGGTCAAAAAAAGGAAAAAAAGCAGCTCGACCGATGGCGGACCATTGCCAAAGAATCTTTAAAGCAGTGTCGGCGATCCTGTCTGGTAGACATTATGCCGCCTATGGATTTTCAACAGGTTCTGGCCTTTTCAAAAGTATATTCACACAGGATTGCCTTCTGGGAATCATCGGACCGCCCCCTTGCCGGAATGGTTCCCGGAGAAAATAATAAAGCGGTGGTCCTGATCGGGCCCGAGGGCGGGTTTGAAAAAAAAGAGATCGAACTCGCCGTTGAATCCGGATTTATCAGCTATTCACTCGGGCCCAGGATCCTAAGGGCTGAGACAGCAGCAGTTTCGGCCTGCGGGTTAATTCAGTATCTGCTCGGTGATATGGGCGGGCGGTGAAAATATTATTTTTTTAATGCGCTTCTAATTTTTTTCTTGACTTGAACGGTCAAAGCACATATAAAAGCTGACGTTGTTCGGTGTGCCCAGGTAGCTCAGTCGGTAGAGCAGGGGACTGAAAATCCCCGTGTCAGCAGTTCAATTCTGTTCCTGGGCACCACAATTATAAAAGCTTTCAGCGGTCTGCGTTGAAGGCCTTTTTGCTTTTAAGGCATCTAATACATCTTTTGGGTTTGATCTGTAATAAATAGACGCAACCTGGTTTTATGCCCTTTGAACCGGCCTTGGGGAATTGTCATAATCCCACAAAAAGACGGTCACGGCAATGCCGCCCAAAAGAATTAAAATACTGCCGACGATAAAAACGTAGGAGACGCCTATCCAGTCTAAGATTAGTCCGGAGAGGATGGGGGAGACAATAAACCCCAGCCCCCAGGCGGCGTCGTTGATGCTCATAATGGAGGCCATACCCATGGTCTGCCCCAGACGGCCTGTGATGACAAGTCCCCCGGGCAGCGACAGTCCGTTGGCCATCCCCATAAGTATATTGAGTATCAAAATCGGAATAAATCCGTGAACAAAAGGCATGCCCAGAACCGTTATGCCACAGGCGAAGGTGCCGACGATGATCAGATGTTTGGGATTGATCCGGTCGGCAAGTCTCCCGCTTATGCGCTGAAGAAAGGCAATTAAAAAGATATTCATGGTCAAAATGATACCGACCTGTGAACTGGATAGATCAATCTTTAGGGCTAAAATCGGCAGAAAGGTATAGACTGACCCTTGACCTGAAGCGGCAAAGAATCTCATAATAAGGATTCCGGCGGCTGTCTTGTGGGTGATTATTTTTCTGAATGGGTAGGGTTGGGGCCGTTTTATCCCGCTTAGATGCATTTTGTCCGCCGGGAGGAGAACCGCCACAATCAAAGATGTGAGCAGGGCCAGGGCCCCCATGATATAAAAGGCGGCGTTAAATCCCAGGGTATCTCTGATTATGCCGCCCATGGCCGGGCCGAAGCCAAGACCAATCATGATGGCCATGTTCAATGTTCCCATGTAGAGACCCAGTTTTCGGGGTGGGGCAATGTCCGCCGCCAGCGCCATGGCCACCGGCACCACCAGAAGTGAGGCCGTACCGTGAAGCAGCCTGACCAGAATCAGGGTTTCGGCATTTTCCGGCAGCACGTAAAAAACGGATAGAACCGCATAGATCAGCAGGCCCGATGCAATGAACCGCTTTCTGCCCCATTTATCTGAGATTGAGCCGCTGAAAGGACTTAAAATGGTTCTGGAAATATTGAAGCCGGCAACGATGAGTCCGACTAAAAAACCCCCGGCCCCGAGTTCCACCGCGTAAACCGGAATCAAGGGCCAAATAATACCAAGCCCCATCATTGAAACACCTACGGCGGCAGACAGAATAAAAAGAATAGCGGATTTGTTCATTTGGGGGCTTTCGTGGGTTAGTTAAAATTGATGCAGGATAAGTCAAAAACATCTGGTTGGCAATACCGTTTTAGCCCCGGCGTTATTGTGTAATACTCACACCGATTGTAAAATAAATCGGAGCGTTGGTTGCTTTGCTGTTGTATTTTTGAAATCCGCTAAAATTATCGGCAACCCAAATATCAAATATTATATTTAACGATACCCCAATGTGTTGAGGGTGCCTCTAATAATTCGAGGTGGCCTTGATTAATTTTATCTCTTGATAAAATATAAAGAACCGGCTAAACATGTTCCCCGCTGAAAAAAAATGATAGGAGGAATAAGTATGAATAAACTTGAATTAATTCAGGTCGTAAAAGAGAGAACAGGGTTGACCAAACAAGAATCTGCAGACATGGTGAAATTGTTTTTTGATAGCCTCACTGAAACCATGATCAAAGGCGAGCGCACTGAGATTCGGGGATTGTGTTCCTTTTTCATCAAAGAATACAATGGCTACACCGGAAGAAATCCCAAAACCGGTAAACAGGTTATGGTTCCGGCGAAAAAACTTCCCTTTTTCAAGCCGGGAAAAGAGTTGAAAGAGCGGGTTGATTACCACAATTAAGGCATTTGATACATGAAATACTCACAGGCAAAGCAAGGAAGAATTTACATTATTCGTCTTGAGGACGGAGATATCATACACGAGGAACTTGAAACGTTTGCCAGGGAAAAAGCAATAAAAGCGGCGGCTTTAACCATTATCGGAGGCGCAGATAAAGAGAGCAAACTGATTGTCGGGCCGGAGAATGGACGGACCGAGACAATTACACCCATGGAACATATTCTCAATAATGTAAACGAAATAGTGGGAACAGGCACAATCTTTCCCAATGAGAAAGGGGAAGCCAAATTACATATGCACATTGCCTGCGGCAGGGAGGCATCGACCGTAACCGGATGTATCCGTAACGGTGTGCGCACATGGCATATATTAGAGGTTATTTTATTTGAATTGATTGATACCAGTGCCGTGCGTATGTTTGATCCAACCACGGGATTTGAATTGCTCAACCCTTAAATATCCCGGAAATCCGGCAAGAAACGAACCGGCTATTTTTTCGAAACAGGGGATTGGTATTCGATCCAATCCCCTCTGTTCTGTCTTCGGTCATTGCCTCCCCGGCAATCCGGACAAAACCGTTTTTCGATACCTGTATAATTCGATGGATTGCGCTGACGACGATCTATTCCGGAGCGTCTTTCTTCCTGGTTGCGCCGATCTGTTTCTTTTTCCATCATGATACCCTCTCCTTTGACATTACGGATTTTTATGAGGATATTAAAATTATATTCGTTCGGATTAAGCCTGTCAAACAAACAGATGTATTTGTAAAAAGTCTGCACAACCTTGACTAATCGTCCTCTATTTGTGCAGGGCCGCCTTTTATTGATTTTTGGGTTTTCCGAGAAAACAATTGCCTAAAGGTTGGTGATCATATAAAGTGCCCGCCGTAAATCGCAATATGGCAAAATATGTCTAACAGCCGCGGGCTGACCTGGCATATCATTTGCCAGGCACAGCCCACAACGAAAGTTGAGATATCTGTGTAAGTTATCCGGACTTTTTTAAAAAACGAGAGAGGAACCCAATGAAACAATCCGACGGCAATTGCCCCCGCTGCGGCAAGGCCATACCCAATAACGTGCTCTATCAATGTGCACGCTGTTTTTCAAAATACTGTAAAGCGTGTGACGATGCAAATCAAGGGAAGAACTGTCCCAAATGCGGCCTGGCCGCAAGGATTGTGCTGGATCAGAGTCCCAGGAAATCACGAGGGTAAAGTATGCTGAATTTTATCCGGAAAACGTTTTTCTTTAAAAGAAAATTTGTGTAATGGACGCCTTTCTATAAATTTGGACCACCACTGCCAAAGACCGAAATTGCAATGGTTTGGCGGGAAAAAAATAGAAATCCGGTCCTTGCCAAATTTGTAACGTCTGTGGCGCAGTATTCGGAGTTAAACAAGCAATGAAATTTTCAACCGACATTGACAAAAGCCGAATCTTGATCATAGGGGCTGCGCTTTCAGCTCTCTTTCTCGGGGCGTTGGATGCGCTGATCATGTCTGCTGCTATGCCGACTATTATTTCAGAGCTGGGCGGGCTGCATCTTTATGCCTGGACATATACAGCCTATTTTCTATCAAGGGCGGTTTCACTGCCTGTTTTTGGAAAGCTGTCGGACCTGTATTCCACAAAGGGCCTGTTCCTGTTCTCAATCGGGCTGTTTGTGGTTGCGTCAATTGCGGCAGGGGCATCGCCATCCATGGGATTCCTGGTGGCAGCACGGGTTTTTCAGGGTATTGGGGGCGGCGGTATCTTTGCACTGGTATATGTGGTTTTATCAGATATTTCAACGCCTGCAGACCGGGCGAAAACACTCTCTCTTGCCAGTTTAATCTGGGGGATTTCAAGCCTGGTCGGCCCAACACTGGGCGGATTTATAGTCACCTGGTTTTCCTGGCGATGGGTTTTCTATATAAACATTCCCCTTGGGATTCCATCCCTTATCTGCATAGCCCTTTTTTTTAAAGAACTGCGAAAAAAACCGGCCCAATCACATCTGGACTTTGCCGGGGTCACACTTTTATCCGGCTTTATCCTTGGATTTTTAACCTTGATTATGGTCGGTGGACGCGAATTTGCCTGGGCGTCATTTCCCATGATCATTATCGGGGTGGGGACATGTGTTTGTGGTGCAGGGTTCTATCTGGCTGAAAAACATGCGAAAGATCCTATCCTGGATTTCAAATTCTTCAAATATCCGGCATTTGCAGTGGGAAACAGCCTCGTGTTTTGTGCAAGCTTTTCTATTTTTGCATTGTTTGCCTATGCGCCTTTATTTCTCCAGGGAACACTTTCTCAAACACCGCTTCAAGTTGGCTATGCAATGCTTTCCCTGAGCCTGGGATGGTCTTTGGGGTCTATTGTTGCGGGACGGAACATGCACTGGATCGGGCAAAAAAGAGCGGCGTTTACCGGGATGATCTTTATGGTAATCGGCACCGGCCTGACATTGGGTTTCTCCCGCACAACCACCATAACCCAGTGTTTCCTCACGTTCCAGATAGCCGGGCTGGGTATGGGGTTTGTAACGTTGTCCACGCTGCTCATTGTCCAGAACAGTGTAAAAAGCAAAGATCTGGGGGTGGCAACCTCTTTTCATCAATTTGCCCGGACCATGGGCGGAACAATCGGCGTTGGGCTTTGCGGCGGCATTGTAACGGCCCGGCTCATCAGCCAGTTAAAGACTGCAGGCCGTCAGCTTCCGGAACCGTTGATTGCCCGCCTGCAGGAGAGCATGGCAATCCTTTTTCAAAAAGAATTCCAGGCCCAGGTTCCAAAAGAAATGACAACCATACTCCAGGATGCGGTCTTAAACGGTGTCTCTTTGGCCTTTATCATCGTATTTGTTGTTTCCATCGTTGGGCTTGGACTCATACTGCTGCTGCCCCGTGATTGAATGCGCATTAAATATGCCCCGAATGTATTGTGAATACTTAAAAGCAAACAGGAAGTCATTGGCTTCTTTTTTTATGGTGGCCGGGAGTGTTCGCAGATGAAAAGTGATATGTTTATGAACTGAATGGTGTGAATCTGTGGACGATGAGCAAGATGGCAAAGTGAAGACAACACATAAACATCTTTTTAAAGCGGCTTGATAATGCGTTAAGCCTTAATGGGGTGGCGATTAAGGCCGCCTCTAATAATTGCCTTTTGGCTATGAGTTCGAGGCACACTTAAATAAAAAAGGCGGGCCCAATGCAGATTCTGCATTGGGCCCGCCTTTTTATCTTTATCTTAATTTCTATGTATACGTGTTATTTTATAAGAAAGTCTGGGTATGTTACTCAGATCTTTCAAGCTTTGTTGTAGGCTGTGCCTGGCAGTTGATAGGTCAGGTCAGCCTGTGGCTGTTATAGGAACACATAGCAGGCGATAAGGCCTGTTATTGACATCGTGATGGTGTATGGCAGGGCAAGCCAAACCATCCGGCCGTAGGACAGTCTGATGACTGGTGCCAAGGCTGAAGTCAATAAGAACAGGAACGCAGCCTGGCCGTTTGGAGTTGCCACGCTTGGGATGTTGGTGCCGGTATTAATAGCGACAGCCAAATGATCAAAATGCTGCATAACATCACGTGCTTTGGCAGCAGCTTCCGCCGGCAGGGAAGCCAATACGTCCGCGCGGACAATGTGCGGATCGGTAAGTTTGTCCATCAACTCCTGTCCGGTCATGCCGATATGGGGTATCTGTCCCAGCATCTGGACGAAATGCATCTTTGTTTCCGTAATATACACGGTGGCAACAAACACATTGTCGGAAATCATGGAGAGTACACCGTTTGCGATGTAATATGCCCCAAGCTGCAGATGACCATGAAGGCTGAGCACGTAATGCATAATGGGATGGAAAAGGTGCTGTTCGTGAATCACAGCAACAATGGCAAAGAAGACAACCAGCAGCGCGGTAAACGGCAGGGCCTCGGTAAAGGCATGTCCAAATTGGTGTTCGTCGGTAATCCCGTTAAATGAGGTCAGTAATATGATAACTGATAGCCCGATGAGACCTACAGCAGCAAGATGGAACGCCAGTGCAATCATCAGCCAGATACCGCCAACGGCCTGTATAACAAGTCTGGCCTTGCCTTTTTTCCCCTGTTTTTCTTCCATTTTGACTGCGGTTTCCAGCAGGTGGGAGCGAATGTTGCCCGGCATTTCAACGCCATAGCCGAACCAATGCGTTTTTTCCAGTGCATAACAGGTTCCAAGGCCGACGAAAAGAACGGGGATGGATACGGGAGCAACTTCCAGGAAAAAATCAGCAAAATGCCAGCCCATAAGGTGACCGATGAGCAGATTCTGGGGTTCGCCAACCAAGGTACAAACACCA
>JAKSBO010000478.1 GCA_022361095.1 Desulfobacterales bacterium
AGTCGTAGCTTCAAGACTAATTGGTAAAAAAATACGAAAAATAGTACCTTTTTGGGGGGTACTCTCTACATTGATCCCGCCATTATAATCTTGAACTATCCCATAGACAACTGACAAACCTAAACCTGATCCTTTTCCAACGCCTTTAGTTGTCATGTATGGTTCAAATATTTTATCTTTTATTTTTTCCGGAATGCCAACACCATTGTCTCTAACGCTCAGACAAAGGTATTCACCACGTGGAAGGTTTAAATTACCAGGTGGATCCAGTTTATCCAAATCTACGACTATTTCACCTTGATCTCCTGGGATCGCATGATAGGCATTCGTGCAAAGATTTAAAATAATTTCATGAATTTCAGATTCATCACATAAGACTTGATCCTGACCATCATAAAAGTTGGTTATCAAATCGATATTTGAGGGGATGGTGGATCTCAGTAATTTTTGGGTTTCTTTAATTACCGGTTGAAGAATGGTAGGTTTTAATTCAGGTTTTTCTTGTCTGGAAAACAATAGGATACGCTTGACCAGATCTCTTGCCCGGTTAGCACCATCCAAAATATTTTTAAGATCCTCTTGAACCTTGTGACCTTTGGGGAGATCATCCATTACCATTTGAGTAAAACCTAAAATAGGATATAAGATGTTGTTGAAATCATGTGCAATTCCACCTGCCAATTGTCCAATAGATTCCATCTTTTGGGCTTGATAGAGTTTTTCCTGAAGTTTTTGTTTTTGTTCCTCTGCAACTTTTTGCCCAGTAATGTCATATCCCAAATTATACGTAAGACCATCCGGTAGTTTAAAATTCGTCCACATGGTGTGAAGTGATTTCCCATCTTTTGTCACCGGGTTCCATTCCTTGAATTTAGCTTCTGGATCAGTAGTAACAGTTCGAATGGCCTCTTCTTTTACAATAGGATCGGGATAGAATAATGAGAAGGCATCATCGTGGGCGTTAATCTCCTCAATGGTCCAACCAAAGATTCTACGACATTCATTGTTCCAGAGGATACAGCGTCCCTTTTCATCAAATGCGTTAATCAATACGGGTGCGTGTTCATATATGGCCTTAAAGCGTTCCTCGCTTTTTTTCAAATCTTGTTGTGAATTTTCAACTTTTTTAACTTCGTTTATCAGCCTGCGTCTCATATTATTCAATGCTGTTTCAACGATGCTCAATTCGTCTAAAATGCTATTTTCTCGATTTAAAATTAATTCGTCATCCATATTAGTGAAATTAGCGGATTCGGCAAAAATAGCCATCGACTTTAAATGTCTGCCGACGAGAATATAGAAGAGAAAAAAAATGAAAATAGAAACAAAAAAAGTCTTTGATATTTGTGTTAAAAAAATAATGGTAATTCGATCCCATAGCCTTTCATAAACTTCTGATAAGTTAACTAAGACTTCCAAATTTCCTAATTCGAGTTGTTTGTTTTTTACAATATGTGAAAGTGGATAAGTATACGATATAGATTTCAAGTTTGGATATTTCGTACCAATTTCGTTAAATATTTTATTATCTTTTTTTATACTTACATATAGAATACCCGGTAGGTTTTTAATCCCTTGTAACTGGGACTCTATGATAACCATATCATATGCCCATAGCGCTTTGGCAATAGTCGATTTATGACTTTTTTCAATTTGGTCAGCTGTTTCTTCTATGGCAGAAAGGTCTCGTTCATATTCAAAAAACAGCTGAATAGATGTGCTTATGAAGGCAGCAAACGAACTGAATATTAGAATATAAAAAACGAACTTTTTGGCAATACTTGTTCTTATTTTATTTTTTGTTGTCATAATAAATAGTTATAGCTGATGAATTGACATTCACCTTATAATTTTACTTCGGTGTTTTTTTGCTTTGTAAAATTTCGTTTATATTCAAAGTTTCAACAATTTTTTCAAGTTTCATCATAAGCGTTTCAGCTTCAGGATAAGACTTTGATAAAACTAAAAAAATATCAAGCTGGCTTAAAGAATGTGATTTTAACCCTTTTACCGGATGAACTGCCAATATATCATTGGCAGCAGATGCGTAATCTATCAAATAATCTGCTCTATTATCCGAAAGCATCTCAAACGCTGCTTTATGGGTACTTGCATCTTCATAAGTAACATTATTCGCTGGATCGGAAACAAATTTGCGAAGTCCCCCATAGCTGTATCCTCTAATGGTTATTACGTGTTTCCCGATTAAATCCTCTTTTGTTTTTACAGGTATTTTATTTCCAATATAATATACATTTAGTTTTGTGTTATAGATCGGTTTTTTGCTGAAAATACAGCTATCGTTCAATGAAGATGCCCGAACCAGTATTGAAAAATTTATTTTTCCATTTTTTAAATAATCAAATAATCTTCTTGCCGGATATGGCATTGCATGCCAGGACAATCCAGCCCGGTTCAAAATTTCTCCTGCAACAAGGTTCATCGGTGTATCAGGCTGACCTTTATCATTTATTGTTGCAACAAAAATAGATTGACTGGGATATCCATATTCTATTTCAGCAATATTTTTTCCATTTTTGGAAAAAGAATCTCCTATGGGAAAAAAAGTGAATGTAACCATAAACAAAATGAGAAATGCGATTAATTTTTCCTTCAATTTTTTATTTAGTACTGATGTCATAAAAGTTATCTCCTATTGGAGAAAGAATGTACTATTGTAAAACTAAAACAATATTTAATCAGATAAAGGCAATCATGGATCAAGTAACTCAGCAGTTCAACACAATACACAAATAAAAAACAAAAAGCAAAAGACCCTCTTGAAGACGAGATAAACCATAGTTATAATAGCGGGATTCTTATCCTGATAACGAGTAATTCTAATATCCGCATTAGTGAGGTTATTCCGGCTTTTTCATGCTTTGTTCCGGGCTAAGCCTGGGTGTTGATAGACTATGTCAGCCCATGGCTGTTATTCAAATGTTGATGGTTTGATTTCTCAATTTTTGGCCCATGACTTTGCCCGGTCCACAGCTTTTTTCCAGCCTCGCAGGCATTCATCAACCTTTTCCTGGCTCTGGTTCAAATGAAAGCAACGGTCTTCCTGCCAGAAAGATTTAATCTGGTCCATGTCCGCCCATACACCAACCGCAAGACCGGCAAGGTAAGCCGCTCCCATGGCAGTGGTTTCCACATGCTTAGGACGGCACAAGGAGACGCCCAGGATGTCTGCCTGGAATTGGCATAGATAATTGTTCGCACTGGCCCCGCCGTCCACGTTTACGGTTTTTAATTTAATGTCCGAATCTTTAACCATGGCAGTGATCAAATCATTGGCCTGGTAGGCAAGGGATTGAATCCCGGCCCGGATAATATGATTTTTTGTTGTTCCCCGGGTGATGCCCAGCATGGCTCCCCTGGCATAGGGATCCCAATAGGGCGCGCCCAGGCCGACAAAGGCAGGAACAATGTAAAGCCCTTCGGATGAGGGAATGGCCGTGGCCATCTCTTCGGTTTGCGCCACATCACTGAAAAAATCCAGGTCATCCCGCATCCACTGCATCAGTGCACCGGCAATAAATACCGAGCCTTCCAAGGCATACGTGACTTTATCACCGATCTGCCAACCAATGGTGGTGAGCAGTCCCGAGGGCGATGCAATGGCTTGCCCCCCGGTATTCATCATCATAAAGCAACCGGTTCCGTAGGTGATCTTTGTCATTCCTTTTTCATAAGCAGCCTGTCCGAACAGCGCGGCCTGCTGGTCTCCAGCGACACCGGCAATCGGTACTTCATGCCCGAACAGTTTTTTGTCGGTTTTGCCGAATATGCCGCTGGAGGATTGGACTTTCGGAAGAATCTCTTCAGGAATGTCCAATTTTTCCATCAGGACCGGATCATACTTGAGATCATGAATGTTGAAAATCATGGTCCGGCTCGCATTGCTCACATCAGTGGCATGGACGGCTCCCGCCGTCAACTTCCAGATCAGCCATGCGTCTACGGTTCCCACCTTCAGCTTTCCTTTATTGCCCAGTTCCCTGGCTTCTATGCTGTGTCGCAAAATCCAGCGGATTTTGGACCCGCTGAAATAGGCGTCGGTCACCAGGCCGGTTTTTTCTTTAATGATTTTATCAAATCCTTCCGCCTTTAATCGGTCACAATAATCCGCGGTCCGGCGGCATTGCCAGACAATGGCCTTGCCCACCGGCTTACCTGTTTCTTTGTTCCAGGCAATGATGGTTTCCCTCTGGTTGGCAATACCGATGGCAGCCACATCACCCAGATTGAGCTTTGCTTGTTTAAGGACGGCATCCATTGTATTTTTCTGGGATCTCCATATGTCTTCAGCGTCCTGCTCCACCCACCCGTTTTCCGGGTACTGACATGAGAACGCTTCATTTGCAACAGCAATGGCGTCCCCCTTTTCATTATAAAGTATGGTACGGGAACTCGTTGTGCCCTGATCCAGGGCCATGATAAATTGGGCCATGGGAACCTCCTGAAAATTTTTAATTGTTATGTGATGTTTATGTCAGCAGATACTCTTTGGCCAAAGCGACATATGCATTCTCCTGGTCCATCTGCCATTTGCGATCATATCCCAGTTCCTCCGCCATGATCCGGGCCACTTCCGGCGCTGCATCGATGCTGGCCCGGGCATCCAGTAAAAGGGCGCGGCTCCGCCGGGCTAAAAAATCCTCCACGGTTCTGGCCATCTCTTCCCTGGCCGCCCAGATCACTTCCGCTCTGATATAAGGAAGTTTTTGATGGAGTTTTTCACCCATGGCCGGATCGGCGTTGACGATTTTTTTGATATAAACGGCATCGGACCCATAGTAGCTCAAGGGGTCGTGTTCATTGAAATGCTTTAACCATCCATGGATTCTGAGGTCTTTAGTGATACAGGGCTGATCTTTCAGCCCGGCCACCAGGGATGCCTGGTTGACGGTATCTTCGGCCATTTTGCGATACGTGGTCCACTTGCCGCCGGTGATGGTCACAAGACCCGATTCCGAAACGACTAAATAGTGGTCCCGGGAGATAGCTGCCGTGCTTTTTCCTTCTCCGGCTTTAACCAGGGGGCGAAGTCCGGCAAAAACGCTTTGAATATCATCCCTGGTAGGATCTTTGGTTAAATAGATGGCGGCATGATCAAGGATGAACTTGATTTCCTCGGCCAATGCCCGGGGTTCCAGGCTCACATCCGGTACTTCTGTATCCGTGGTGCCCACGACGACCTTGTCATGCCACGGTACGGCAAACAAGACCCTTCCGTCAGCGGTCTGGGGCACCATGATGGCTGAATTTCCAGGAAGAAATTCCTTATCCAGCACCACATGAACCCCTTGGCTAGGCGTAATGATGGGTTCGGCGTCCGGATTTTCCATTTTAAGGACCCCGTCGGTGAAAACACCGGTGGCGTTGACCACCACCCGGCTGTGAATTTTATACACATCACCGGTTTCCATATTCTTTGCGGTTACCCCGTCAATCATTTCACCGGCCCAGGTAAACCCGGTCACTTTCATGTGATTGACAGGCACCCCCCCATGTTCAACCATGGTCTGGGCCAGGTTGATGGCCAGGCGGGAATCGTCAAATTGGCCGTCAAAATAGACCACGCCCCCTCGCAGTCCTTTGGGTTCAAGGGTGGGAATCCGCTTTAATGTTTCTTCTTTGGAAAGGTGTTTGGACGGTCCCAGTCCTAGTCTGCCGGCCAACAGATCGTAAACTTTCATGCCGGCACCGTAAAAAGGGCCGTCCCACCACTCATAGTTGGGTACGATAAATGCCTGATTACTGACCAGATGCGGGGCATTGCGAATTAAGAGACCACGCTCATGAAGGGCCTCAAGAACCAGGGAAATATTGCCCTGGCGCAAGTACCTTACCCCGCCGTGCACCAATTTTGTTGACCGGCTGGATGTCCCTTTGGAAAAATCGTGTTGTTCCAACAGAAGCGTTTTATACCCCCTTGATGCGGCATCCAGTCCCACACCCAATCCGGTTGCCCCGCCACCGATAACAACAAAATCCCAATAACCGTCATATCCTGCTAATTTTTTGATCATTTCTTCACGATTCATAGACGACTCCTGTTCCTCAAAATTAAAGTCTGGCTTTGCATTGTAAATGTTGCTTTTTTAGTTGGGTTTGAATCGGTTTGCACTAGTCAGGCTGCCCAACCTGCTGGTGGGCCATGGAACGCTATCTCTTAGATTTTTTATCACCTGAATCCCGGTATTTGGATGTTTATAAATAAGAGATTCAAATTAAATCAAGGGTACCACGAACAACCTGGGTGTTTCAATTCCCACGCGTTACCGATGGTGCCCTGCTTCAGAAAATGCTTAAAATTATATTTAAAAAATATAATCCCCACATACAATACTGAAATTTTGCAGGAACATGGTTTTGGCTTACGTCCGAATGCGCCATACCAAATTCATAAAAGAAATAGCAATCTCCCTGACATTTTTCCAACCGGGTTGCAAAAGAATTTGTTTTCTTTTCCATCTTTGATCGGTCTGGTATGTAAATAAGGATGAATCATAATTTAGACAATTGCTGCCCCCTGTGCGGATGGAATGATCCAAAGCTGTATTTTGAAGATAAAAACAGGATCTATCTGTCCTGCCAAAATTGTTGTCTTGTCTTTGTGCCAAAAGCGTATTATCTGACCAAGGA
>JAKSBO010000514.1 GCA_022361095.1 Desulfobacterales bacterium
AAGGCTCTGGTTGCATCATTCAGATATGAGATGCCGGTTACACCAATCCCAAGGGGCGTATTAATCTCATGGGCAACACCGGCCACCAGGTCTCCGAGGGCGGCCAGTTTCTCTGCCTGCACCAGTTGCTTTTCCGTGCGTTTTCTCTCTTCTATCTCTTGCTGAAGCTTGACCGTCTGCTCTTCCAGGCTTTGCTGGTATGCCTCGTTTTCGGCAATGAGTTTGGCACGATCCAGTGCTTTTTCAACCGCCTGGAGCAGAATATCCAGATTGAATAATGGTTTCACCAGATAATTCCAGGCACCTAAACGGACTGCTTCAATGGCATCATCTAAAACCCCTGCGCCCGAAACAATCAGTATGGGGGTTTTGGGGAATTCTTTTTTCACGGTGCGGACCACTTCAAACCCGTTCATCTCAGGCATTTGCAGATCGCACAGAATGAGATCCGGCTTATGTTCCCGGACCTTCTCCAGGCCGGTACGGCCATTGTCTGCCGCGATAACCTCATACCCGTTATCTTCAAGGGTATCCTTGAAACTGGTGCGGATGTTTTTTTCATCATCAATTGTGAGTATAAGCGGCGGGGTGTTTGATTTTAAATCTGACATCTCAGCCTCTCAAATTTGATGGCCCCGTATACATTTCTTACCTTTTGGATGCAAAACTTTACTTGGCCACAGGTTGGGTTTAAGGCCCATGATCAACAAATTTATCTCTGATCACCAGAAAGTTGTCCAGATTCTCAAGAAACAGATCTGTTAACAGCGGATCAAAATGTTTACCCTTTTCACTTTTGAAAAGCAGTATGATTTTTTCAAGGGGCCAGGCCTTTTTATAACAACGCTCACTTCCCAGGGCGTCAAAAACATCGGCAATGGCGGTTATTCTGCCGTAAATGGGAATATCAGTGCCTTTTAAACCGTCCGGATAACCGGTGCCATCCCATTTTTCATGATGTGTCAGGGCAATGACGGCGCTGATATTCATCACGGCCAGAGACGATTGTTCAAGTATTTCGTGTCCCCGTTTCGGGTGGGTCTTCACAATCTCCCATTCCTCAGGCGTCAACTTACCGGGTTTTGTCAAAATTGCATCGGGAATTGCAATTTTACCAATATCGTGCATTGGCGAAGCGGTTTTGATAAGTTCGGCTTCGGTTTTATCCAGCCCGACCAGCAAAGCAAGCAGCTCTGAGTAATGTGCCACCCGCTTCACATGGTTTCCGGTCTCCTTGGAACGGGATTCGACCACCTCTCCCAACCGGTAAACCATCTCCTTTTGACTGTCAGTGATTGTTTCATTGAGCTGAATATTTTCCAGGGTTACAATCAGGTTTTCAGTAAATATATTAAGCAGCCGAATATCAAGTTCGGACAGGACCTGGTTTATCTGCGCAAAAAATAAAACAATTTGATTTTTATTTGAGCAGTACACAACAAATCTGTCTTTTTTAAAAATATTTTTTTGCTTTTTAATGGCAGATGAAATGATCTCCCTTTTACCATGGGGCAAATCCGCAACATTGATACAACCGGAGCCAAGAAGATTGTCCGTTGAATAGACCTCCAGACATTGCTCTAAAAGAATATATCCTGTGACCTTGCAGGAAAAAATAGTGGTCTCTTCGATGTTAAGAAGATTGGTTAATTGTTCAAGCGTAACGCGTATAAATTGCGCCAGGGCACCCCTGGATGAAATTCCCCTTGAGGCGACAATGAGTTTTTCCAGCCCCTTTCGGCTTTTTTCCAGGGTGATGATATCGCGGTAGGATCTTAAGGTCGCATACATCAGGGTAAACAACTTGCTGGCGGTCAGTTCGGTTTTGGTTTTGTAGTCGTTAATATCATAGTTCTGAATGACTTCCCGTTCCGGGGCCTGTCCCGGTTGACCGGTTCTCAGCACAATCCGGGTCGTTATATTCTTGAGATCTTCCCGGATTTTTTTGACCAGCCTTAATCCGGCATGTTCGGACTCCATGACCACATCGAGTAAAACGATGGCTATATTGGGGTGCTCAGCAAGGATGTCAAGGGCCTGGGCCGCGGAATAGGCATGGAGCAATTTTAATTTTCTGTTGTCAAAAGTGAAGTTTTTGAGCGCCAAAGTTGTTACCTGATGAACGCCTTCCTCATCATCCACCACCAGAATTTTCCAGGGCAGATTCCTGTCGTCATATTTCAGGATATGGTTTTCTTCTTTAAGTATAAGTTCATCCATCATCGGTAACATTATCCTTAAATTGTGAAAATGTTGAGTATTTCCGGCGCAATTTCAATAACGTCCGACACCATTGTGTCTAAGTCCTCATCGTTCATTCCCAATTGCGCCAACGGTTCTTTCAGTATGGCTTTTCGATAATCCAAAGTCTGCCCCTGGGCTTTATCAATAATTTCCGATGCCAGCCTTGTGGCAATATGGAGGATGCAGCAGGAGAGAAAATGAGGCTGTTCTTTTTCAGGCACGTGCCGGCGGAAGACCGGAATGGTTATTTCATCAGGCAGGTTCCAGGACGTGAGTAATGCCCCGCTGACCTTGGCCACGGTAAATCCAAGCACCTCTTTTTCCCGCTGCCAGGGGAATTGGCCTTTTTTGGGAGCGCCTATGGCTGTTAAAGCAATTTCCGGCACATATTTTACAACAGCCAATGCCCCAATGTCACTCAGCAGCCCGGCAACAAAAAGATTCTCACCGTCCCGTGATTTGTCCTGACTTAGGGATTTGGCGAAAATCGCAGAATATACAGCCTTTTTCCAAAGGGTTTTCATTTCAATATAGCTTCCCCCAACCGTTTGAATAATGGCGGCAGCGGTTGTGGCCAGAGCTAAATTATACAGTTGAGACGCCCCGATCAAGGGAATTGCCTCAGAGACGGTGGAGATTTTTCCCGGGAAATAATAGAGTGGGCTGTTCACTATTTTCAGCAATCTTGCCGTAAGGGCCGGATCTTTAGCGATCAGCCCGGAAAGATCATCATTTGATGCCGCAGGATTTGCCACGAGACGTTTGATCTGCATACAGATATCCGGCAGCGTCAACAAGTCTCCTGCATTCTCTATAATATCATCTATGTCAATTAAGTATGCCACGTGCGTTCCTTAGATTGCGATGACTTATTAATTTCTCGCACGCCACCAGAATCAAGGGCATGGAAAGCGGTATTTTAATTGGGTACATCCTGTTTGATTGATGTCAAGAATGCGCTTTGAATCCTGCCCAAGCAAAAATCGTCATAGATTTAGGATTGAGGGATTCTTTAATACAGGCTAATGCAAAATATTAGGATAGGAGCCTGGTTTTTGTCAACCAAAGTATGAAAAAAGACAAAAAACCGGGATATGGCTCTAATTTATCAAGCGATATTTAACGATGGCGTTTTAGGTTATCCGGGTTTCGCCAGCACAGGGGGTCCGGAGCCAGGATATCGCCGGTAACCTGGAAGGCCGCGCCCCGGCATCCGTAGCAGGTGTCGTTTTTTTCACAGGTGCGGCAAAATCCCCTTATGGTCTTTTGGTGGTTTTTCAGCAGGTTAAGATCCCGGGAATGGTCCAGGATATCCTTAAGGCGGCCTTTTCGTATGTTGCCGATTGCTTTTGTAATGCCGACACAGGGCTGGACATTGCCGATGGAGGTGATTGTACAGGAAAACTGGTGCCGCATGCACTGGTTGCCCATGAGCGGTGGCTGGGGGTCCCATTCAATGCCGTAGCGCTCCCGGTCAACGGCACAGATTTCGTCGAACACCGCCTTAAGTTCCAGGGGGGTAAGTTGCAGGACCGCATTGTTCTTTGCCTGGCCCTGGGGGGTAATGATTTCAAAATAGGGTGCCATGTTGTTGTCCCTGATCCAGGTCCACAGATCGGTCAGTTCATCACGGTTCGGGCGGCAGATAATGGTGCTTAAGGCCAGGAACGCGTCTTTGGCAGGATAGCCTGCGGCGTTCAGGTTGCCCAGGGCATTATGGATAATGTGAAATGCCCCTTTTTTGCCGGCGAGGGCATCCTGCCTGCCCTCATCAAAGGAGTTCATTTTTAAGACAACCCTGACGCCTGCCGCGCGAAGTGTCCGGGCAAAATCCGGGGTGATGCCGGTGCCGTTGGTAAACATTTCTATTTCAAAATGGTGGTGTTCCAGAAATGTAATGACCTCCCGGATATGGGGGTAGATGCTGGGCTCTCCGCCCAACAGAATAATTTTTCCGGCCCCAAGTGCCTTGGCCTGAAGGATCACTTCAAATATTTCGTCAAGGCTGAGTTCATTATCATAGTATGAATCATGGGGGACATAGCAGTAGGTGCAGCGGAAATTGCAGCGCAGGCTCAGTTCCACCTCCATGGAGAGGAGCCGGTTGCAGGCTAGGGCATCATCAATCTTTTGTTTGGAAAATTCAAAGTTTCCGGCACAACCGATGTTGTGGCTGGTGCAGATATTCATGGGGAGACCTTTGCGGCAAACCAGACGGTTTCAGGATTGTTGCCGGATACCTTGGTGGTTTCCATCCTGAAATCCGTCTCGTTGATAAGATCTGTGATGGCTTTCACAGACAGGTAATGGGGAACCACCCCGTTTAATTTCAGTTTCAGCGTTTCAATGGACCAGGCCAGTGTCGGTTTTTCGGCCGGGGGGATAATTGCCCGGATAATCAGGGTGCCGCCGGGGGCCGTGGCGGCCCTGATTTTTTCCAAGGTCTGTTTGAATTCATCCGGCGTCAGGAAATGGGACATGTCCAGCATCAAGGCAATCTGGACCGGCCCTGAAACAGCGGGAAGGTCCGGTGCTCCGCCTGAATCAATACGGCCCCGGCCTGAAATTGCCATGTTGCTGATCCGCCGGCTTTCGGGGTCGGGTTCTATGCCGGCTATGCGTGCATGGGGAAATTGTTCAAGAAGAAAGCAGGCCGGTACGCCAAGTCCTGAGCCGATGTCCATGATCCGGGAAACATTCCCCCTGTTTGGCAACAGGCCGGGCAGTTCCTTGAACATGGGGTCGAATTTGAGTTTAAAGCGGGCGAACATCCTGGGGTAGGCTTCGGCCGTGCGGTACCTGTTAAGAATTCGGGATGCGGCGGATCTGTCCGGTCCCTGGGATGAAGCATCGGATAGAACATCTTGGGAGGCTGACCATCCCGCGGGTTGTAAAATAAAATAGCGGCGCAGCAGGGGCGGCAGAATCAAAAATGTCCCCCCAAGGCAAAAGCTGATACCCAGAAGGCAGGCAAGCCCGGCACTTTGCAAAAGCGAATGTTCGGCCAGGCACATCACCCCGAAGCCGATCATGGAGGAGATCCCTGCCATGAATACGGCCAGGCGTATCCGTGCCACCGATGGATGGGATTCATCGCGGTAACGCTGGTAGGCCCGCACAAAGAACAAGGAGAAGTCAATGCCGATGCCGAATACGATGATGGAGAGCATCAGCGAAGGGATGTCCAGGTTGTGGCCTATTATCTTCATGGTCCCCAGGGTGCCGATAAAGGAAAAAAGGACCGGCAGCATGGTGATGATGGTAAGTTTGATGTCCAGGAAAAAGATGAACAGCAGGATCAGAACCGCCCCGGCAATAATGAAAAACATTTTGCCAAAGGTCGTGAACAAAAGCGTGCCCAGGGTGGTGGAAAAAAGCTGGGGTTCAAATACGGTGGCAACGGCGCTGAAGGTGTCATAGAAACTTTTTTCATCCACATCCGGGTTACGCATAACGGTTGTGGTCCGGACCCAGCGGCCGCCGTCTGCCCTGGATTGGGAAATACCCATCATGGGATACAGGGCCTGGGGAATTGCCACGGGTCCGGCGGGCAGGCCGGTGGGTACAAGCAGGTTTAAAAAGGGGGCAAAGGCATCCCGGGTAAAACCGAGCCGCTCTGCTTCGCGGCTTAGATTCTGTTTGAGGCGATTAACCCGTTCTTTGTTCCAGAAGTGCACCCAGGCCTCATAATTTTCCTGCTTTTTTGCCTCTCCCGGAAATATCATGGAAAGGGTTGTGCCCGAAGCCGGAATCCCTTGGGTCTGAACGGCCGAAACTTTGTCCGCCAGCCGGTCGCTTAAATCCTGAAGACCCCGGACCGAATCGGCCGTCAGCATGAGATGGGATTTGCCGGTAAACCCCTTGCCCCAGGTTTCATAGAATTTTGCATCCGCATCCCGGGTTTCCCGGCTTACCGTGCTCATGGCGGACAGATCCACATGAAAGGCCGGCCATGCAAACCACACCAGGCCCAGGGTTATTGCCAGGGCGAACCAGGCCCCGCCGTTGCCGGGAATCATCAGGACATTGACCAGCCGCTGCAGGGGGAGCGCCCGGGGTTTTGCCGGTCCAAGCATGGGGATGATCCTTGGAAACAGGGTATGGATAAAGAGAAAGGAGAACCCCATGCCCAGGGCCGTAAATTTCCCAAGCTCTTCAAGGATTTTAAAATCGCTCAGCCCCAGAGAGAGAAAGGCGCAAACCGTGGTCAGGGTGGCGATCAGCCCCACGGCCCGTACTTCCGTAGAGGCCTGTGTGCCGAATGTTTTTTGGGGCTGGTCCAGGAAGAGCAGATAGGTAATGCCGTGGTCAATGGTGATGGAGATGATGGCCCCGCCGAATCCAAGAACGATAAGGGAGATACTGCCATATAACAGGGAATAGGTAAACAGGCCCGCAATGGTGCCGAACATGGCGGGCACCAGGGCCAAAAGCCCGATCCATGGCCGGGGAAAGGCCAGGAACAGCAACAGGGTGATGGCTGCCGTGGCAATGAGGATGGCCTTTTGCACATCATGTCTGATGATTCTCTCATTGTCATAGGCGGCCCTGAATGCCCCTATGGATGTGAGGCGGGCATGCTCACCGGGCCTGGAAAATTCTTTTTGGGCCTGGGCCTGGATGGACTGGAGCAGATCCATGGCCCGGGTGGAAAATTTTGAGTCCGTGCCCGAACCTATGGGGGTGGCCATGATCAGGCAGTGCCGGGAATCCCCGGACAATAGTTTGCCTTTGTAAATATTGAACGCATCAACCGGTGCCAGGGATTTCAGCCGTGCCAGCACCATGTTTTTTAACCCCAGAGGATCAAGGGCTATGAATTCGGATGTGCCGATCTCATCAAGGCCCAGCAGCCGGGAATAGATCTGTGACAGTGCCTCCCGGACGGCATCCGGGGTGAGCCGTTGGGTAACCTGGGTTTCAAGCTCGGTGCGGGTGAACTGAAAGGGCAGGGTCTTTACCACCAGGTTCATCAGTTCGGGCATGATTTCCTGGTAATGGTCCATACCCACGCTGCCGAACAGGC
>JAKSBO010000712.1 GCA_022361095.1 Desulfobacterales bacterium
ACGGTTAATTTGACGAGGCGCCGGGAAAGTGCAGCTAGGTCTTTTTCTGATTTGACATCTCTGGCAAGTTCTTTTGCCAGAGCTTCAAGTTTTTTGTCGTCCATGTGTGTGGTCATCCTTCGATTCAAGTTCTGGGTAACTTATAGAATCATGAGCAGTTACACAATTTAATTTACAGCCTCGCTGAGTGGCAGCTGATATGTCAGGTCAGCCCGTAACTATTATCTCAAACCGCACCCCTTGAGATCGTCGGCCACCACAAGGGCTTTACTCCAGGCAAGGGTTTCTCTGCAATTTATCCCTGTGAACCCTTTTAAATCTTTACCTCATGGCTTCCCCGTAGGGTAAAATTTTAAGTAAATATTGGTCAAATCAGGATTTCACACACAGTGAATTCCTGATTTGTATGGAGACATCTATTTTATCCCTTAGTATCAATTGTTTTCATCATTATTTATAAAATTTTATGCAATGTTGAGGTTTATTTTTCAAACAGTTCTATAATTTGAGAATATCCTTCAGGATTTGTAACAAACATATACCCCTTGCCTTTCACAGTTGTTGGGTATGCTCTTTCGCAATCTTCAAAGATAAAGGGCGTTATGAATTGCTTGACGGCATTTTGGCCATCATAGTCCCAATATCTAACGCCTATTTTTTTATAACCCGGGATGGACTTATCCATATTTTTATATGCCCTGCATTTTTGCCATGGTTCTTTAAAAAAGCCTTTTTGAAGGTACTTGAGCGTCACGACTTTGCCTTTACCGGACAAATAGCCTTCCAGGCGTCCAACTCCTTCATGGTTTAAATCACCAACGCCGGATAGCTTTGTATAAAGCGCTTTGACAACGATATTGCCTTTATTGTCAATGACACCATATTTATCATTTTGTTTAAACCCGGCAAACCCGTATTCATTCATCACATCAATGAACGCATATGCCTTTGAAATCTTTTTGCCTTTTTTATTAATTAAATAGTATTTTCCCTGGGCACCTTGAACAGAGGCAACATCCCCATTGAATACGCCGGCCTTTCCATATTGGGGGTTTAACGCCATTTTCGAGCTGGACTTATCAAAATACCCCCATTTCCCGCCGATTTTAACCGGAATCAGATTGTGGTTTTTAAATTTTTTGATCTCCTGGACATTGTCCAGGATAATTTCATTACGATTGTTATAAATGGCGTAATTTGACTCTTTTACTTTTTTGACCGGGAAAAAATTATCTCCGAAATATTTACAATTGCTATGATTAACAGGAGGGATGATCTCTTTTCCGTTACAACTCATAAACCCTGTTTTGCCGTCTTTCAAATAGCTGATATACCCCTGGCGTTCTCTAAAGGCTTTTTTAACCGCTTTGGAAATAATGGTTCCATCAATTTTAGCCGGATACTTTTTTCCGCCTTCAGTGACAAGCATTATATCGGAGATGTCCGTTGGCAGAGATTGGATGGCGTCAAATGCCTTGGATAGTACGCCTGTTTTATCAGCACAATGGTATTTGTTTGTCTGCTTATCTTGGAGGACGATGAGAGAATCCCTTGATTTGTCAATATATTGGGGCCCTGTTAAAACCACTTTCCCTTTATTTATGAAAATAAGCCCTTTATCGTTCACGTTATGGTCTTTTTGGAATGTTACCCTTTTTTTGAGTATATCAAATGATATTTGTGCCATTGGTCCGACAAGTTTTTGGCCTGTTGTAACCGAATAAAGATAGTAGAGCCTGCGATATCTGTTAGCGTTATCATCGGGATCTTTTGCCCCAAAAATAACAACATCCAAATCAGGAATGATCTGAGGCCTTTCACAATGGTCGATATCAGGTGCTTTTAGTAAAAGTTCCCCGTTTAGATCTAAAATGTCATATTTATCGCCTTTTATCTTAGCCAATAAATATCGGGTTGGTTTTCCGTCATGTTCAGCGACCATGATATAATTGTATTTTTTCTCAAAAACAACATTTCCGTTTTGATCCTCACCGACCTGAACCTCAGCGTTGTTTATCTTTTTTTCATACAAGAACACACCGTTTGGCAAAACATCATAATAGATCACATTTTTATTGGTATTATGCGTCACATACTTCCAGCCCAACTCAGCCCCAAAAACCGGCAATGCTAAAAATAAAAAAAATAATAGGGTTAAAATTAACTTTTTCATGTGTTCTCCTAAAGATGGTGGTTGGCACAATTGTATTGTTTAATAAGCGGGGTTAATTTATCCCGGCGCTTGGTTCTTTCTTTATTCATTGCCTCATTAT
>JAKSBO010000810.1 GCA_022361095.1 Desulfobacterales bacterium
AAATTTTAACCGGCGTAATACATTGTGTATTTCGAGGATTAAAATTTAAAACCAACGAAGTAATTTGCAAAATTTACGGTTTTTGGTCGGCACTCAATATTAAACAATACCTTATTCAAAGGAATTTGAAAATCACCTTTTTTGATCCCAGCGCCGTATCAATACCCAACAAGCCGTTATTGCAAAGTTCATTCAAATCCAATATGTATTAACAGTCATGGGCCGGCACGGAATATCAACGATCAGGGTTCACGCCAAAATTACTTTGTATTTTTTGAGTAACCCCCTAGGCCCAACCCACAACATAAGGAAAAAATATGATCTGGAAAAAAGAGTTCGCTGTTGATGATATGAACCGGTTCAAGGCCAATTCAATGCTGGAGTATCTGGATATTATCTTTGAAGAAAAAGGGGACAACTTTTTAACCGCATCCATGCCCGTGGACCACCGTACCCATCAACCCATGGGCATCCTCCACGGCGGGGCCTCTGTGGTTCTTGCAGAGACCCTCGGCAGTTGCGCCTCCCAGATGACCCTTGAACAAGGATATTACAGCGTGGGCCTTGAAATCAAAGCCAATCACATCAAAAGTATTTCCCAGGGCCGGGTCATGGGCCGGACCACCCCCTTACATTTAGGCCGAACCACCCAGGTCTGGGATATCGACATCAACAACGATAAAGGAGAACTGATTTGCGCATCCCGCCTGACAATGGCGGTTTTAAAAACGCAAGAAAAACACAGCGAAACAATTTTGCAATTCATGCGGTAACGGTGTATACAAAAAAGTTGAAACTTATCCGGGAAAAAAGCAATGGGCTCCTATAAAGCAAGAATGATCATCAAAGAGGCAAAGGAAGAAACAAAGCGACAATTTCGCCGCCACCGGAATAAAAACCGCCTGGCCGCGCCAGGGATTCATAGATGCATCATTGTTCTGGACGGGCTGAAACCCACCTTTAACATCGGCAAAATATTCAGAAGCGCAGAAGCCTTTGGCTGCCATGAGGTTCATCTGATCGGCACTGATTTTTTTGACCCGGCACCAGCCCGGGGGGCATTTAAACACGTGCCGGCAAAATTCCACAGCCGATTCATCTCCTGCTACGCAGAACTTCTTGAAAGGGGATACACCCCCTTTATACTTGAACCGGGCCGGGGAGAGCCGGTAATGGATACGGACCTGCCGGAAAAAAGCGCTTTTGTATTTGGCCACGAGGAGTTCGGCATCAGCTTTGAACCGGACCTGTTCCCGGAAGTGGAACGACTGACCATTCCCCAGTACGGACGCTGTCAAAGCCTGAATGTCAGTGTTGCGGCGTCCATTATTTTGTATGAATATACCCGGCAGTTTGCCTGCCGGGATTTGGAACCCCAAGCACCCCATCCATGCAAGGAAAGAGTATGAACGCAGAAAAAACGGCTGCCCACATCATCGACTGGCTGAAAGATTATTTACAAACATCCGGACTAAAGGGATTTACCGTCGGCGTATCCGGCGGGATTGATTCCGCTGTCACATCAACATTATGTGCAAAAACCGGTTATCCCGTAATCGCCCTGAACATGCCCATCCACCAGGCATCGGACCAGGTCTCCCGATCCAGCGGGCACATTGCCTGGCTGTCCAAAACCTATGACAATGTCACAGGGCATGATGTTAACCTGACCCCGGTATTTGAACAGGTCAAAACCACCTTGCCCGATGATATCCAGGACGGCTTGACCATGGCCAACACCCGGTCCAGGCTGCGCATGATCACCCTGTATTCATTTGCCTCCCACCACCGCATGCTTGTGGCCGGCACCGGCAACAAGGTGGAGGATTTCGGTGTGGGATTTTACACCAAATACGGGGACGGCGGTGTGGACTTATCTCCCATTGCAGACCTGATGAAAACCGAAGTGTATGAATTGGGCCGCTATCTTGGTGTAAGCCGGGATATATTGTCCGCCCGCCCAACCGACGGACTCTGGGATGACAACCGTACGGACGAAAGCCAGATCGGGGCATCCTATGCGGAGCTGGAATGGGCCATGGGATATGAAGCCAGCGACAAAGATCAGGATATAACAGATCATCAAAAAAGTGTTCTGGAGGTATACCGAAAATTCAACCGGGCCAACCGGCATAAAATGGAACCGATTCCGGTGTGCATCATACCCTCGGAGCTGAAAATATAGATCTTCAACTATGTGATAGTGCCAATACGTTGATTATTTCTTTCATGTTTTGTTGTGGGCCGAAGCCTGGCAGATGATATGTCAGGTCGGCCCATGGCCGTTATTTTGGATGTAGCCCGAATTCCCTAAATTTTCTTTTTTCTGCTCATCCCGGCAAGCCCTGTTAAACCAACGCAAAAAAATATTATCGTGGCAGGTTCCGGTACCGAATCCGGTGCACCCGGTAAGACAAAAGTAGCATATCCTATACCCCAGGAGTTTCCCATACCTTGAAATGACCGCCAGCTGATCGTCTCATTCTCCGACCAAGTCGTATAACATGCATATTTCATAGTTTCCTCATCATAGCCAAAAACCGGGACAAAATGATCTGTTCCGCCATTCGCATCCGTATCAACTAAAAACATCATAGGACGGCCATTGTCGATTTCATTTGTGAAATCCTCCCATGTAAACGCGCCACTTGCAAAACTCTCATTCCAGGCATCCCAATCATCATAACCACGGTAGCTTGCATAGTCTTTGAATGTATCATCTGCATAACGAAGATAACTCCATCCATAAGGTATGCCTTCGGAGGTATGAAAAAAATCGGCGATACTGGTGTCCGGCGGATGATCAAGGCCGGGATTATCCGAAGCGGAATCGTACTTTGAATTGTGTGCAGGGCTTGATATTTCATCCTTTACATTGGACGTTAGTTTGACATCATCCCATCCGCTCGCATTAAATAGTGCATCGTATCCATTAAGGTCATAATACCCGACAACGGAAGCCGCTGCCGTCGGCCCGCAACCATGATACCATTTGTATGCCGGCACATCCGAAAGAACGACAGATGTTGCATTCGCATTAATCGCCCCAAAAAACATCACCGTAAAACTCGAAAACAGGATGACTAATTTATGCTTCATTCTTAGTTCCTTTCCAATTCTTAAGCTTTCTTATGATTAGTAATTTTTATATTGCAAGGCTGGGGTATAAAAAACCAGGGGGGAGATCATAACATTGGGCACAAGGCGTCCATTCGCATAGTATAAAAATGTATATGAAATCTACCCGGCCCGGGAATGGGTATTGCGCTGCACAATAATATTTAGCAAATTTATAGATACAGGATATACTATTTTTATACGCGAAATATTGTCGTAATGCAAACGCCAAAATTTTTGTTTCAGGTCTATCGGCAGGATTTGTGGGCGCCATTAAAGGAAAAGATATAAACTACAGACAAAAAAAAAGCAGCCGTCAAGATTCATTTTTAACGGCTGCTTTTTTTATTGAACTCTTTTTTTACTATTTACCTGCCATCATGGCCTGAATATCTTCGTCAACATCGCCAATGGGCTTGATGTCAAACGTTTCCACCAGAACATTCAACACAGTCGGTGAAACAAAAGCCGGCAGGGTCGGGCCTAAGCGAATGCCCTTAACACCTAAATGCAGTAATGCCAGGAGAACCGCAACGGCCTTTTGTTCATACCAACCGATATCAAAGGAGAGCGGCAGGTCATTAATGTGCTCAAGCCCGAATGCATCCCTCAATTTCATGGCAATCACGGCAAGCGAGTAAGAATCGTTGCATTGTCCCGCGTCCAGCACCCTTGGAATCCCCCCGATATCGCCCAAATCCAGTTTATTGTACCTGTATTTTGCACACCCGGCAGTGAGGATCACGGTATCTTTGGGTAATTTTTCAGCAACCTCGGTGAAATAGTTTCTGTCTTTTTGGCGCCCATCGCATCCGGCCATAACGATGAAGCGTTTAATGGCACCGGATTTAACGGCTTCCACGACCTTATCCGCCAGCGCCAGCACCTGATTATGTGCAAATCCGCCAACGATTGTACCTGTTTCTATTTGAGTTGGTGGTTGGCAGGTTTTTGCAAGTTCCACAATCTTTGAAAAATCCTTGGCACCGCCATCTGCCCGGTTCGGAATATGGGGGATGTCCGGATAGGAAACAACGCCGGTCGTAAAAAGTTTGTCCTGATATGTGTTTTTCTTCCTAATGGGAATAATGCAGTTGGTTGTCATCAGGATGGGCCCGTTAAACGTTTCAAAATCTTCATTCTGATGCCACCAGGAGCCGCCGTAATTGCCTTTGAGGTGATCGTATTTTTTAAATGCAGGATAATAATTGGCCGGCAGCATTTCGCCGTGGGTATAGACATCAACGCCCGAACCTTTTGTCTGCTCCAGCAACTCCTCCATATCTTTCAGGTCGTGGCCGGAAATCAAAATACCGGGGTTTGTCCCGACACCGAGATTGACCTCTGTGATCTCCGGATTACCGTAGGCCTGGGTATTGGCCTGGTCCAGAGCAGCCATTGTGGTCACGGCAATCTCACCGGCCTTCATGACCATGGCAACCATGTCGTCAACACCCAGGTCTTGGGTGGTGGAGGTTAATGCCTCATACAGGAAATCCCAGATTTCATCTTTAGTGACACCGAGAACCGCAGCATGATCTGCATAGGCACAGATACCTTTCAAGCCGATGACCAGGAGTTCCCGAAGCGATCTGACATCTTCATTTTCAGTTGAAAGAATGCCGACGGCTTCTGCTTTGGCTTCAAATTCCGATGTATCATCCGAAAACCAGGTCGCACAATCATGAAGATCCGACCCGACTTTGCCCTTAACGCCATCAAACAATTTCTTTTTAACGGCCTGGGCACGGGTAAGCCAGGAGATAAGATCTTCATCATTAAAATTGGCGTTTGTAATTGTTGTAAACAGCCCTTCGGCGATAAATTGAGCATTGGCCGTTGGTACATCCATACCGGCGTCCTTGGCTTTTTGAGCAAGAACGGCGATCCCTTTTAGATTATAAATCAATAGATCCTGAAGATTTGCCGTGTTTCCTTTTTTCCCACACATACCATTGATGGTACATCCCTGATTTTTCGCGGTTTCCTGACATTGAAAACAGAACATGTACTAACCTCCTTATTATTTTTATATGAAAGTACCAATACGTTGCTAAGTTCTTTCATGCTTTGTTGTGGACCGAGCCTGGGTGCTGATGGACCGGGCCGGCCCATGGCCGTTAATTAACTGCTAAATGGGTCCTTACGTCGCAGGTACAATATACGATTTTAAAAAGGCAATAACCTTGATCTGGATCAAGTCACACAGAAAAAATTGAATAATAAAATGAATTCAGACGGAACAAAAGTGATTGGTGCATATTGAACATTATCTAACACATTACAATTTAAAAATAAAATTGTTTGATGAAAAATTGCCCTGAAAAACCTGTAAAGAAATCAAGGAAATTCTATTATTATCCCTTTTGGCCCTTCAACGCCGGCAGGAATTGGGCGGCAAGGCGTGCCGGATGCACCACGGTTAAATCTGCGGCATCATCAAGGTAGCCGCCCAGATTTATGCGGCATACCGGGCAGTCGGTTACCCAAAGCTCCGCTCCCGTAGCTTTTGCATTGGCCACCTTATTCTCCGCAATGCCCTTTGACACCTCCGGAAACTCGTAGAAAAAGGTACCGCCGCCGCCGCAGCAGGCATCCATATCCGGCACCGGGATGTATTGAACGCCCTTGAGTGTATTTAAAAGTGCCTGGGCACTTCCCGGGGCGGGCATATGATTTCGCAGGTGGCAGGGCTGATGATAGGTAACGCGAACCGCTTCATGGTTTTGAACAACGTCTCCGGGCCGGGCGTAATTCATGATAAAGGTGCTGATATCCACTACTTTTTCCGCCACACGATTCGCCCGATCCAGGTCCAGCCCAAATGCTTTTGCAAGACCGGGATAGTCATTTTTCAATGCAGCACCGCAGGTGGGGCAATCCACGATGACGGCATCAATGCCTTGGGCATCCAGACAGGCCAGGTTGGTGTTGATATTGCTTTTTACCTTTTCCCGGCCGCCGTGGTAAAGCATGGGAATACCGCAGCAGGTCTGGGTGCCGGGGATGACCACCTCAAGCCCCATATGGCGCAGAATCTCCAGAACGGCAAAGCCTGTGTCATCAAAAAAATAGTTGGTGGCACAGCCTGTAAAATAGGCCACCCGGCCGTATGCAAGATCCGATGCGCCTTGTGATCTCTGCCCGGGTGTTTGTTCCATCTCTGCCCGGGCCGCTGTCCTGAACGGCACTGTATTCAAAACAGGAAACTGTTTTAAGGCAATGTTGCCCAACTTGTATTTTGAAGCAAACACGTCCGGTACAATTTTCCGGGCCATTTTGGCCGCTCCCGCCGCCATCCTGATTCGGGACTCCTTTGCCAAAAGATAAACCAGGCTTTTGATCTCAGGCCTGTCTCCGTGGTCACGAATCATCTTTTCGCGCATGCGGATATACCGTTCGGGATGATTGATGCCCGAAGGGCAGATATTGGCGCAACTGCCGCACATCAGGCATTTGGAAATAATATCCTTGAGCTTTTCGGATGAAGCAATCTTATGGTCTGCAAAAAAATCAATGAGCTGGATCCGGGCCCTGGGAGAAGTATCCTCCGCACCCTGGGCCTGGTATGCCGGGCACACCGAAAGGCAGAACCCGCACCTGTTGCAGTTTTGTCCGTATGATTCAGCCATATTAAACAAACTTCCCGGGATTCAGAATACCGTCCGGATCCACTGCTTTTTTAATCACCCCCATGAACGCAACGCTATCTTCATCCATAACCAGCGGCAGATATTCTGTCTTGGCAAGGCCGATGCCGTGCTCACCGGACAGGGTACCGTTCAGGGAGGCGGCTGCGGCCATAATCTCATCAAAGGCTTTTTTCACCCGGGCCCACTCCGCTTTATCGGCCTTATCCCCCGGAATCATGGGGTGCATGTTGCCGTCACCGGCGTGGGCCATCACCCCCACAAGCAAATTGTATTTCTCGCCAATATCCACGATCCTGCGGGTCATCTCCGGGATTTTTCCGGCAGGTACAGCAATATCCTCGGTATAGAGACTGGATGAAAGCTTGGCAAACACCCCATAGACCGAACGTCTGGCCTGCCAGAGTTTTTCACGGTCCTCTTG
>JAKSBO010000288.1 GCA_022361095.1 Desulfobacterales bacterium
AAGGCCGGCCGGTTGTCCACAAGAAGATTTTTATTGCGATCATAGATCAGTCCTCTGTAAGATTTTATGCTTTTGAGCCGGACACAATTGGTCATGGACAACCGCCGGTACTCCTCACCACGGATCATCTGAAGATAAACCAGTCTTAAAAAAAGAACGCCAAAAATAAAAACAAGGCACAAACCGGCCCCGATATATCGATGCTTGATCCATTCTCTGTCTGAATTTTCCTTAATTGACCCCACATTACCCCCTGTATTTACGAACCATGTGCCGGCGGGTTTGTTCTACGGCATATAAAAAGTTCTGGTGTATGATTTTAGTAAACCAGATGCCGAAAGGGATACCTACGGCAGCCCAGATAATCTGGCCAATGCAAAGGCGGTAATCCGTAGTCGTGATCGCCTTATGGCCCTGGAGCAGAAAAACACTGAACATAACCAGCCCCTGGTAAATGCAGACGGATGCAAGACTGACAATAAATATAAAGACGGCGCTGTGTTGGAAAACCAGACGGCGCAGAAAAAAAACAATCAGATAAATACACAGATATGCGGTGGTATGGAGAAAAAACGGGGCATTAGACAGACTGTCCATAACACTGCCCAGAATCACTATCCAGAAAGGCACTCCGTAATGTGGGTAAAAAAGACTTAGGTAGAGCACATTGATGATCATCAGATCAAAACAATAGGAAAACCAGGAAAAATTCGGAACAACAACGGTTTGGGTGATAACCAGGATCAGATTGGAAAAGAAAAAAAATATGAAATTTACCATAGCGGCAACACCCGCCTGTCAATCAGCATTCTTATATATCAGCACTTCTTCAAGCCTGTCAAAGTCCACAGCGGTTTTTATGGTGATATCCTGAAACAGCTGGGAATGGTTTTTTTGAACATCAAGTACCGCTCCGATTCTCAATCCCTTTGGGAACACCTGGTCCAGTCCTGAGGAGATGATGACCTGTCCCGGCCGGACCTCATCTTTTCTTAGCGTATATACAAAGGAACAGGTGTCTTGATTGTTGCCCTTAACCATGCCGCGGACCCGGGTTTCCTGAATCAATGCATCCACAGACGAATTGCGGTCGGTAATCAGCAGTACCCGGGAAAAACTGCCGGACACCTTTATGATCTGGCCCACGATCCCCTCGGATACCAGTACAGGCAACCCTTTAACCAGCCCGTCTTTTTCACCCTTATCAATCATGATGCTTTTAAACCAGGGAGACGGATCCCGGGCAATGACTTGGGCGGCCACATAGGCTGCGGGCACCGAACTTTGAAAATTAACAAATTTTTTTAACCGGGCATTTTCAAGTTCAAGCTCTTTACACCTGTTAGCCGTATACCGTGCCGATAATAACTGCCGTCTCAACACCTGGTTTTCTTCTACGGCCAGCACACATGAAAAGTAGGTCTGCCATACCGATTCAGTAAAACCGATAATACGGGAGGCCACAAACTGAAAAGGCGATGTAAGCGTGATGGACAACCTTTCCACACCACTGGCCGGTAGCGTATCCCGGCTTGACATGGTGATTACGGTAAGTGCCACCGCAATAAAAAAGCCCACACCCACAATCATCATGATCCGCCTGGAAAACATTATTGTTAGCTAATGACGACTTCTTTTAGAATTTCAATACTGTCAAGGGATTTGCCGCAGCCCAGCGCCACGGTGGATAAGGGATCCTCAGCCACGACAATGGGAAGGCCGCACTTTTCTCTGAGCAGCTTGTCCAAATTTTTAAGTAACGCACCCCCGCCGGTCAGAACAATGCCGGAATCGACAATATCAGCAGCCAGTTCCGGCGGCGTCTGTTCCAGCGCAATACGAACGGTTTCAACAATGGCTTCAATCTGTTCGGAAATGGCCACCCGAACCTCTTCGGAATCAATCGCCAAAATCTTAGGGATACCGGAAACCAGGTCCCTGCCCTTGACTTCAATGGTTTCAAGGTGTTCTGAATCAGGGTAGGCATTACCAATTGTTGTTTTGATAATTTCTGCGGTTCTTTCGCCGATGAGCAGATTATATTTGCGTTTAATATGTTGACTGATGGAGGAATCCATCTTATCCCCGGCGACTCTCAGGGAACGGGTATACACGATCCCGGCAAGGGAAATCACCGCAACCTCAGTGGTTCCACCGCCAATATCAACAACCATATTACAGGTGGGTTCAGTAATGGGAAGGCCTGCGCCGATTGCTGCGGCCATGGGCTCTTCTATTAAAAAGACCTCCCTGGCACCGGCAGATTCCGCACTCTCTCTGACCGCCCGTTTTTCCACCTGGGTGATCCCCGAAGGTACGGCAATAATAATTCTTGGGCGCACCAGGGTTTTCCTGTTGTTATGAACTTTTCGGATAAAATGCTTGAGCATGGCTTCGGTCACTGCGAAATCCGCAATAACCCCGTCTCGCATGGGTCGAATGGCTACAATATTCCCCGGTGTTCGCCCCAGCATGCGCTTTGCTTCCAACCCCACCGCCAGCACTTTATTCCTGGTCCGTTTATCCGTTCTGACCGCCACCACTGAAGGTTCACTTAATACAATTCCTTTTCCCTTAACATAAACCAGCGTATTTGCAGTGCCAAGATCAATGGCCAGATCGTTGGAAAAGGCCCCAAGCAAAGTATCAGTTACAAAGTTCATTTGTCCTCTTTCATACAAAATTGGGAGTTGTGTCTATTAATAGATGATGAAAAAATACTGCTAAAAAATAATTGCTAACAAACTTAAGTTTTTTTTACAAGAATAAAAGTGCTTCATACCTGCATATTTCCTCTATATGCAGATGCAATCAAATCATGAATCCTTGGCCTAAATTTCCTTATAGCAACATTTTTCCGGCTCGGATGTACCCGGTTTGTCAAAAGTATCGCGATCAAGCCGTTATCAGGATCTATCCAGAAGGATGTGCCGGTGAAGCCTAAATGTCCGATAGATCGTTTCGAAAAAAAAAGACCGGACGATGCATTTTCTTCACTTGGAGAATCAAAACCCGCCGGACGAATCATCCCATTATTTGTATCCGCAAATGATCGAATGACACAAGAATCTATTACGCCGGCCTCTCTATCTTCAAGGGCACGCAAAATTTGACAGCCCAGAAGATGGACCCCGGCAGCAGTACCAAACAGGCCTGCATGCCCTTCAACACCGCCCGCTGCCCAGGCATTTTCATCTTCCACCTCTCCAAGTATCATTTTTTCGCGCCAGGGGCAATGGGAGGTCGCTGCAAAAACAAAAGATGCCTCTTTTTTCACAGGTTGTGTGACATCAGAACAAAGCGGTTTAAAAAACAAATCGTGGATACCTAACGGCACAAAAAACCTGTCACGAACCAATATATCCATCCGGGAACCCGATATATTCTCCACCACCCAGGCCAGAAGAATATACCCCAGATCGCTGTAAATTTCCTTTACTCCGGGCGTACAAATCAGGGGCTGGGCCAGCACCAGTTGCCGCAGATGCGCCCTTGCCGCGATACCGGGGACAGGGGCCTTAAGCGATTTAAAATAGGGGTGGTGGGCAGGCAAACCAGACCTGTGGCGCAACAACATATCAATGGTGATCTTGGCTTTATCTGTTCCCCAGGCATCCGGCAGGACATCCTTTAGATACGTATTCTGGGATAACAGCCCGGATGAAATCAAATCCGCCGCAGCCAGCGCTGTGGCCAGGGGCTTGGTTAGAGAGGCCAGATCAAACACCGTATTCAATGTAACAGGCACCCCGGATCTTAAATCCGTTACACCAAAGGCTTTATGATAAAGGACTTGATTTCTGCCCGCCCACAGCAATACCGCACCCGGGAATACACCATCTGCCACAGCACCGGCCATAGCATTATCAATATTTTGAAACGCCTTGGCGTTCATTGTGCGGCAATACCCCATTCAAGGCAGGCATGGTCGGCATCCAGAACGGTGTCGATCCCCATGGGAAGAGACAGATTCTCCGCTCCGTGACCAACCCCTATACCCATGCAGATTGGAATGTTCGATTCAGAAAACACCTCTTTAATAATCAGGGGGATATAAGCGTCATTGTCGCAGTTTTCAAACGACCCGGTCAGGACACCCTTGATGCCGTCAAGCACACCTGCCATTTTCATCTGGGTCAGCATCCTGTCAATTTTATATGCCGGTTCACCCACATCCTCTATAAAGAGGATACCACCCGCAAAATCAGGCTGATACGGGGTGCCGATCATATGAACCAAAGTAGCCAGGTTACCGCCCACAAGCCGGCCTGCGGCACGCCCCGGCACGATCACCTGATCAGAAGGCAAATCAATACGTGTGAAGCGGCCCGCCACGGTCTTTGAAAAACTGTCCAATGTCTTTTGGTCGGCCTGGGCAAGGGAAACCAGGTTCGGGCCATGTATGGCACAGATCCCAGCGTTGCACACCAGGGCACTGATCAATGCGGTGGGATCTGAAAATCCGATAAACAATTTTGGATTTTCGGCAATGGCATCCCAGTCCAGCAAAGGCAAGAGACGCATGGCACCAAACCCGCCCCGGGCCGCAATGATGCCTTTGATCCCGGGGTCAGAAAACAACGAATTAAGCACGCCTGCCCGCTGGCGGTCTGTGCCGGCAAGATATCTATGACGGCCGGTTATGCCGCTGGGAATGTGCACTTCAAACCCCAAGGACTCAAGGCACTGAACCCCTTTTTGAAACGCCTGGGTATCAAATATAGACGATGGCGCAGCCACGCCAATAACATCTTTGGGTTTTAGACTGCAAAAAACGGGGCTGGCACCTGATTTCGTTACCTGATTCATCTCTATTAAAATTGGGAAAGGCTAATTTTTGTTCAAAAAACAGGACGTATGGCAATCAATGTAATTCTGCCTGATACTCGGCTGCAGACAATGATACATCAGCATATCGAAGGACTCAAGGAGATTCATGCATCTTGGTTGTATTGGCCTTTTTGTTTGCGTATAATATCTTCTGTTAGACAAACGGCCATGGACCGATCCGGCCGATCAGAGCCCGGGCTCAGCCCACAACGAAAGTTGAAAAATCTGCGTAAGTTACACATACTTTTTTATAAAAAATTATGGGAGAATCAGATGACCATCCAAAACGCCCTTAACTTTATCCGGCAGGGACAGCATGACAATGATTTTAGAAACAAGCTGGTAAAAGCAGAGACCCGCCAGACACGCCAGGAAATTCTTAACCAAAATGATTTAACGTTCACCCCCGAAGAATTTGAAGAGGCATATTCCCTAACGCTTTTCAAATGCCAAGAACAGGAAGATGCCGACGCCCTGATGGCATTCAGGATGTGGTGGATCATGCTTTGCCGAAGCCCTGACGCGGATGCGCCATCAACGTAAGGTCATGATCAGAATAAAATATGCCGAAGATACGCCGGATTTTAAGTCCCATCAAGGCACGCCAACGGACAGATATTTAAAATATCTGTCCGTTGGCGTAACGCCGGGGTTGGCTTAAAAGACAAGTTAACGGGCGATTTAATTTTGATCATGGGCCTAAAACAACGCGGCATAAACATTGCCCTTTTTCTTTCAATACCCCCTGGGGCGGGGTCAAGACCGGATTGATGAAAAATGCGTCATTTCCATGTCATTAATTACAATTTTTGCACCATTGGCTTGACAATGCGGCAAATTTCACCATAAAAAGGGTAGCGTGCGGCCTTGGGGGCTTAAATCCTTATCCTTATTAATGCTGATTAGACACTCTATGGAGCGGATGTATGAAAAAATTTATCATCGGTGCGTTGGTACTACTCATTGGTGTACCTGGTTTTGCGTTCAATTTTTCTAACTTTTTATTTTTTTTGGCAGGAATCATCCCTGCATTGATGATCCTTGGCGGTGCCATTGCAGTATATCTTGGCATTGAGGAGCTCAAGCAGTCAGACAACAGCGCAGCAAATGTTGAACCAGAGATCGAACTTGGTGCGGCAAGATTAGAAAAAAGCGCTGAAAAGTCCAAAAAAGCAAGTGAACCGGTTACGGTCGAACCGGTACCGGAACCAATTGAACAACCGGAAGAAGCGGTTACAGACAATCAGGATGAGCAGCCGGAACCGGAGACGAAGCAGCAAGAGTCCGCCCCCCCTTCGACGGAACCCCGGCAACCGGATGAATCCCCAGCGCCTGAAACTGAAGAACCAACGGCCCAAAGCGTTCAGTTTAAGGGAAATATTGAAACCCTGGTTTTCCACACAGTGGAGTGTAATTTTGCCAGCGGCAAAAACTGCAGCATGGATTTTGCCACAAAAGAAGAGGCTGAAACCCAGGGATACAAGCCCTGTAAAATTTGCATGCCCGACACGTAAACGCTTATTTTTATTTTAGCGATGGCAGCAAAAAGCCCACGGATTTTATAAGAAAATCTGGATAAGCTACTTAGCTCTTTCATGCTTTGTTGTGGATTACACCCGGCAGTTGATATGTCAGGTCAGCCCGTGGCTGTTTTATTCATCAGACTCAGGGCAGATAATCTTCCCGGACCGGTGAAAAAACCTCAATGGCAACGCTGTCTTCAAGAATTTCAGCACGATGCTCGACCCCGGACGCAATGCACCAAGAATCTCCGGGGCCGGCATTGCGGCACTCATCGCCGATAAAGAGATTAATGCGGCCGGAAACAAGATATCCGGTCTGCTCGTGGGGATGGCAGTGAGAGGGCAATAAAGCGCCCTGGGCCATTTTAAACCGAGCCAGAAGCGTATTTTCTCCATACACCAAGGTTTTCATTTCAATGCCGTCCACGGGCATGGAATAACCATTCTCATCATGAATTGCAAACATATACCCCCCTTAATTATATTACCGTCATCTTTTGAAATGGATCTGTTAAATGTGAACCAGACCTGCTTTTACGGCAAAAAAATGTTATTCTGACACTATTGCCCGAAATTGCAATATGAAAAACGATTTACCCATACCTGGGAATAACCGCCATGGACTGAGCCGGCCAATCGCCACTCAGACCCAGCCTACAACGAAATTGGAAATATTTGTGTAAGCGGCACAGACATTTCCCTAAAAAGAGCCTATGACCTGCCAGCCATTAAAAACACCGACAATCCTGGCACCTGCCGGGGATATACACTCTTTTCTTGCCGCCATAGCAGCGGGTGCAGACGCAGTTTACTGCGGTCTTAAAATATTTTCAGCCCGCATGGAAGCAGGCAATTTTTCCATTGAAGAATTGGCAAGACTAACCAAACTTGCCCATTCAAAAGGCGTTGCGGTGTATGTTGCCTTTAATGCCATCATTAAGGAATCCGAAACAGACAAGGCGCGCCGTATTCTTGACAAGCTTGTCAGATACACGGATGTCGATGCCTTGATTATCCAGGATACGGCCATGGTCACCCTTGCCGGACAGGCAGGATTTAAAGGCAAACTCCATCTATCCACCCTGGGCAACTGCACCCACCCAGCCGGACTTGAAGCAGCCCAAAAAACGGGTTTTTCCAAGGTGGTGCTGCCCAGGGAATTCAGCCTAGATGACATCAGGACCATGGCAGCAGCAGTCCCAGGCACCATGGATTTAGAGGTGTTTATCCATGGTGCGCTTTGTTACTCCGTGTCAGGCCGGTGCTACTGGAGTTCCTGGTTTGGCGGGAAAAGCGCCTTGCGGGGACGTTGTGTTCAGCCCTGCCGGCGGCTGTATGAGCAAAATGGAAAAAAGGCCCGGTACTTCTCCTGCATGGATCTGTCAGCGGATGTACTGGCCAAAGTGCTCAAAGAGATCCCCAATATCAGCACCTGGAAAATTGAAGGCCGGAAAAAAAGCCCCCACTATGTTTATTATACGGTAATGGCCTATAAGCTGCTCAGGGATGCGCCGGACCAAAAAAAACAGGCCTTGTCGTTTTTAGCCTATGCCTTGGGCAGACAGGGCAGCCACTACAACCTGTTGTCCCATCGGGTTTCAAATCCTCTGAATCACACGTCCGATACCGGATCAGGCCTGTTTTTAGGCCGGATAAAAAATCCGGAGAATCCTTATTTTATTTCGAGGGAAGCGCTTATGCCGGGGGATCTTTTGCGTATCGGGTATGAAGAAGAGGCATTTCACCAAATCCAGAAGGTGACCCGGGCTGTCCCTAAAAAAGGCAAATATTTTTTAGCACCCAAAAAAGGCAGGCGTGTCGGCAAAGGCACTGCCGTTTTCATGATTGACCGCAAAGGGAGTGAACTTGAAGCACAATTATCACGCTTGGATGCCGAACTGGGAAAAATATCCAAAGTAACGATCAAGCCGTCCAACCACTTTGGCGCCCACCCAAAGGCCGCGGACAAAACAAAACCACCTGGCCAAACAGGGGCCCACAGGAAAAAAAAACAGCCTGATATACACAAAATGGATGTTTACAGAAAAACGCCGCCTAATTTGAAAACAAATAACGACAAAGGCGTATGGATCTCAGCAAACAATTATGGCACCAAAGCCTCTTCCCGGGCATGGTTGTGGCTGGACCCCGTCATTTTCCCCCAAGAGGAGAAGATCTGTCAAAACTATATAAAAACAGCATTAAAAAAAGGGGCAAAGAACTTTGTGCTCAATTCCCCCTGGCAGATATCGTTTTTTGATAACCCCGGAAAACTGAACATCTGGGCAGGGCCCTTTTGCAATGTCACCAATAGCCTTGCTGTGGAAACACTCAAAAACAAAGGTTTTTCAGGGGCCATTGTAAGTCCGGAACTGGAGAGCCAGACCCTGTTGTCTTTGCCTGAATCAAGCTGCCTGCCTTTGGGCGCAGTCTGCCGGGCAAACTGGCCTGTGGCCATATCAAGAATTGCAGCCCCGGACTTGAATATCGGAAAAGGCTTTAAGAGTCCCATGGGAGAAGTCGCCTGGACCAGCAAGTACAATGCGGCCTACCACACCTTCCCCAACTGGTATCTGGACCTGTCATCCAAAACCCACGAACTAAAACAGGCCGGTTTTGTCATGCTTGTTAACCTGTTTGAAAATATACCCAAAGGCATCCGGATGAAGCCTCGCCCAGGCACCTGGAACTGGCACCTGAAATTGCTTTAAAAAAAAGAGGGGGGCAAAAATGGACGTATTTCCTGAAGTTCATCAATTAATGAGATCTCCGCTGGATTTTGCCCATATCCTGGATGAAATTCCTTTGGGTATTATGGTGATGGACACGGATTTACGCGTGGTTTACCTAAACCAGTTTTTCCAGGCACTGACAGGGTTTTCCCTGGATATTGCCAGGGGTATTCCCTGTAAAAACATCCTGCGCAGCTCCGCATGCATCCTCAACTGTCCGGTCCTTGCCACCCACCGCAAAAACAGGTCCATATCCTGTACCAGCGACATTATCAACACAGACCGCCAGAAACTGCCGGTGCGCATTACCACGGCACAAATAACGGATACTTTGGGCCATTTCACAGGTTATATGGAAACCATAGAAGATATGAGAAGCAGTGCCACCGATGATCCCGAAAAAAACGTGGCTTACAGTTTTGCCAATATCATCGGCCGAAGCCGGAAAATGGAAATGATCTTTCAGACCCTTCCCGTGCTTGCCCAGAGTGATACCTCCATCCTGATCACCGGGGAAACAGGCACGGGCAAGGATCTTGTGGCGGAAGCAGTACACCAGACATCCGGGCGTGCAGACGGCCCATTCATTAAAATAAACTGCGGCGCACTGCCGGAAACCCTTTTGGAATCCGAAATATTCGGTCACATGAAGGGGGCGTTCACCGGTGCTGTGGAAAACAAACCGGGCCGGTTCAAACTGGCACACAACGGTACTATTTTCTTAACGGAAATCGGAGATCTGCCGCTGCCGCTCCAGGTAAAACTGCTCACATTCCTTGATGACAGGATCATCTATCCTTTAGGTGCCACCAAAGGATTTAATGCCAATGTAAGAATTATTGCCGCCACCCACCGGGATCTGGAATATATGGTCTCCATTGGTAAATTCAGAAAAGACCTGCTGTTCCGCCTGAATGTGGCCAGGATACATCTGCCCCCCTTGCGGGAACGGGACGCCGACATCCGCCTTCTGCTTGACCATTTTTTGAATTATTACACAAAAAAACAAGACAAAAAAATAAA
>JAKSBO010000335.1 GCA_022361095.1 Desulfobacterales bacterium
CGTTTTTGTTTTCATTGATTCGATTCCTTTCTTTAACGTTGTTTGAAATCAAACCAAAAAGGGCTGTGGGATGTTGCCTCCCACAGCCCTCAAAAACAAAAAAACCATGGGATCGGCTGAAATTCCGTCTGCCCATGGTTTGAGTTCGTTGTCTGGTGGGTATGTTTACACCGCTCCTCCATGGCCAGACTTTCTAAAGAAAAAGCCGCCAAAAAAGAAAAAGCGAAAAAAGTAAAAATACCGGTTGTTCATTTTAATTCCATTACAAATTAATAATGGCCAAAATATCTATCAGAAAGGAAATTTTAAAGTCAAGCCTTAGTGTAAAATATTAAATGAATGAGATTCATGATTGATGTCTCGGTATGCTACCTCACGCACAGGGGAACCGCCGGCGTTTTCAATGTGCAGCAGAAAGTATGAGATAAAAATGGTCGATCGGCAAAAGATCCAGAGAGGCCGCTTTTTTCATGCGTTGCTGGGGACCACCTCCGGGATGAAATATCAGGAACGGTGCAAGACCGGTATAATCGATTTTTCATTGAAAAGAATGGCATTCTTAATCATGTGAAAAATAGTTGTTGGTATCAGCCCAAGCATTTGATAAAGTTTGTCAAATTTCATTTAGGTGGGTGGAATTTAGTAAGCAAACCTAGTTTAGAGGGGGGATAGGGGCGTCATGAAATATTCTTTAACCAGCCGGATTTTATTGCTTATCCTAGTGGTGTCATTGGTTTCGTTCAATGGATACGCAGCGGACAATATTTTAAGATTCGGACTTCATACTTCCAAAATAAAAAACTTTGATCCCCACTATGCAAGAAGTTCGGAGGATTTTATCTTCGCAGACATGGTATTTAACAGTCTGGTTAGGTATGTGCCGGGCCGATCGCCCAGGTTGGAACCGGATATTGCCGAAACAATTCCGGCATTTGAAATGGTTCGCGGTAAACAGGTTTGGACAATCCGGATTCGTAAAAATGTCATATTTCACAGAGGGCTCAACACAGATTCATATGAGTTAACAGCCGACGATGTTGTCTATTCCTTTCAAAAGGCGGCAGATCCCAAAAGGTCTGCATTTTTTGGCGAATATGCCGGAATGACATTTAAAAAAATAGATACGTATACGGTTCAGATTATTGTAAACGAACCCATTTCCCCGCTTTTCTTTCTGCCCCGGATTGCCAACCGTAAAGGGGGGTTCATTATCGGCAAGAAAGTGATCGAAGAAAACGGATATGAACAGTTCAAGTCGCACCCCTTAGGCACCGGGCCCTTTAAATTCAAGCGATATGCCGAGGACGACAAGTTGGAACTGTCAGCCAACACCCGGTATTTCCGGGGCACTCCAAAATTGTCCGGAGTGGAAGTCCATTTTATACCGGACAACATGAAACGGGAAGCTGCCTATAATGAAGGCAGGATGGATATTATCATCGGTGTGGGAAACCCGGGGTGGTTTGAAATGATGGAAAAAGACCCCACTACCATTCATGATGTTTACGGGGTCGGGTATACAGGGCTGTTTCACTTTAATACATCCATCAAGCCGCTGGATGATATTCGTGTTAGAAAAGCCATTACGTATGCTTTGGATCAAGATGCTTTCCTGGAAGCCAGCAGCAAACGAATCATGGAAAATGTATATGCACCCATACCCGAGGGCTTGTTCCCGGGCGGGTTGTCCAAGACCAAAGTGGAAAAGTTGGGACTTTTGGTCTCTACTGATTTAAAAAAGGCAAAACAGCTCCTGGAAGAGGCAGGATTCCCGAATGGGTTCGACCTGAAGGTGATTTCATCTGAAAAAAGGGTTCACCACAAGGTGTACGATATTTTGAAAGAGCAGTTGGCAAGGGTCGGTGTCCGGGTCCAGGTCGAAAAGGTCCCCCACAAGCAGATGCATAAAATGATTCGGCAGAATATCAGCCCCATCGTTTTGTACTTTACAATCCGGCCCAATGCAGACGTTTACCTGAGGGGATTTTTTCATTCAGATTCAAGGGTTGTGATCGGTTCAAGGCCCAATACCAATTTTTCTCAGTATGACAAGGTCGACAACCTGATCGATGATGCCCGTGCTGCGATAGACCCTCAAAAGCAGATTGCCTTATGGGAACAGGTACAAATCAGAATTATGTCAGATGCGGTTATTTATCCGGTTTTCATCGTCAAACAGTCCTGTACTCGCCGCGATTATGTCAATTACGGCCATGAACTGATAAATACCTTGGCCGGCTACCCGCAGTTCAATGAAAAGACAAGCAAGCTGCAGCAGTAAGACCGGCAGGGTTGATCGTGTTAATCCAGCGCAGACGCTATGGCTGTTCTTGCCCTCTGGATCAGTTCCGAAATGGTATCGTGGGTAAATTCATTAATATCTATGGGCGGATGAATAAAGATTTCCGCTGTGCCTGGATAGAGATCCATGGTACCGGGGGGAAGGATGTGACGGGTTCGCCGCACTGTGATCGGTAAAATGGGGATGCCAAGATCGAGAGCCATTTTGAAGGCACCGGTCTTGAACGTTTTCAGTCGGCCGTCAGCGCTTCTGGTGCCTTCCGGAAAGAACATGATCGATGTCCCGTTAACGATTTTTTTTTGGGCCGTGTTCAGTGTCTCAATGGCTGCCCGGGGATTGGACCGGTCAATAAAAATATGATCCATTGTCATTGCTGCCATGCCGAACATGGGCACTTTTTTCA
>JAKSBO010001177.1 GCA_022361095.1 Desulfobacterales bacterium
GGATTAAAGTTTTGCTTTAATACGCCGACAACTCAGGCACCAACTCATACGGAGCGTTTAAAGATGAAAAAACAAGCTGGTTTCACCCTTATTGAACTCATGATCGTTGTCGCGATCATCGGCATTTTGGCAGCTATCGCACTGCCAGCATATCAAGACTATACTGCTCGCGCCAAGGTCACAGAAGGCCTGGCCATCGCATCCGGCGCCAAAGCCACCGTCGGTGAAAATATTGCGAGCGGTGCGGCAGACAACTGCGCAGGCGTCAATATCGGAACTGTTAACAATACTGAACTCGCATGTGCTGGTGGTGTACTGACCGCAACCGTTGACACTGAAAATACGTCAGTTGGCGATGTAGATATCATTTTAACCCCAACACAAGGTGCTACAGGTGTGGTGTGGGTGTGCACAACTGGTTCTGATCCTAAATATGTACCCGCAGAATGCAGATGATAACAAGCACATAGCTTAAAAAGCACTTATAAAGAGCCCTGTTTCCACAGGGCTCTTTTTTTATGTTTAAAAACCATACTTGTGAGATTGCTTCGTATAAGTATCAGAGCTATATTGTTTCTAAACATAAGCGTTTGGCCTACAAATCTAATCGATTCTGTTAACCAACCATTTTACATTGGCATAGGTTAATAAGGCCGGGCGGACAATTAGTACCTAAATGTTTCCGAATAACAGACGCTACATATATGAGTATCCGTAAATTCAGCCTAACTGTACAATAGGATGGCTAGCACCAAACCAAACATCAACCTTAGTGGCCTTGGACGTTGCCTCATACAGGACGGTCTTATCGATGGAGATAAGGCTGAGTCCTCATTTGCAGAAGCATTAGATAAAAAGATTCCTTATGTAACCCACTTGGTTCAGAACAATATCCTCAACAGTATCGACATCGCTATCTCTGCGTCCCGGGGCTTTGGCGTACCCATTTTTGATCTTGACGTACTCGATCCAAGCGTGATCCCCAATGACCTAGTAGCTGAGAAACTGGTTCGCTCTCACCATGCACTTCCCATATTCAAACGGGGAAACCGACTCTTTCTTGCTGTCTCAGATCCGACCAACCATCAGGGGCTTGATGAAATCAGATTCAATACCGGTCTTGCATCTGAAGCCATTCTTGTTGAGGAAGACAAACTCAACAGAATGATTGACAAGGTCATGGATGCCCAAGAAACTGGCATGGATGAACTTCTTGATGCCGACCTTGATAATTTAGATATCAGTAGCGGTGATGATGAGACTACTGGCGATGAATCAAACCTTGATGTTGACGAAGCA
>JAKSBO010000935.1 GCA_022361095.1 Desulfobacterales bacterium
CCTGGAGTATTATGGGTTTTTGTCCCATTTTGAATACGACCACCTTGAAGACGCGTTAACCTATATCTGGGATGTGCGCAACCGCCTGCATTATATCAGCAACCGCAAAAGCGATACCCTGCATTTCGAACACCAGGCGGAGGTGGCCGGTTTGATGGATTATGCGGATACCGAGGGCGCGCCCCAGGTGGAAGTCTTCCTGGGTGAACTGCATGAAAAAATGGATTTTTTAAAGCAGATTTACCGGATTACATTTGAAGATATCGTCTCCACCTGCCGGGTTAAGAATGAGACGGTTACGCCGCGCCCCACCAAGACCGAGGGGCTGGTCGTAAAAAAACGCCGGCTTTGTTTTGCAAACACCGTGACAATTATGCAGCATCCTGACCTGCTGCTTCGCATTTTTCTTGAAAGCGGTCAGACCCGGATCCCTCTGTCCATTGAGGCCAGGCGGGTTGCGTCGGAATTCCGCCATCTTGTGGATGAGGCGTTGCGCACGGATCCGGCATGTGTCAAGATTTTCAAACGGATACTGGGCATGTCTCTGTGGAAATTCAATGTGCTGAACGTCATGCTTTCCACCGGCATCCTGGCCCGGTTTATTCCGGAATTTGCGCCGCTGGTCCATAAAATTCAGTACAATCAGTATCACCTGTTCCCTGTGGATAAACATTCCATTCGCTGCGTACAGATCCTGAACAGCTTCAAGGATCCGGGCGACACGATAATGGGGACGCTCTATAATTCCGTGTTCAAAGAGATAAGGAATAAAAATGTTTTGCTCGTGGCAGGCCTTCTCCATGACATCGGTAAAGCCGACCCTGCCAAGGAGCACTCCCGCAGGGGGGCCAGAATCGCCGGGCCTGTTGTTGAGCGGCTCGGATTCAGCCCTGTGGAAAAAGAAGATATTCTTTTCCTCATTGAAAAACATCTGTTTTTGGCAAAAACCGCCACCCGCCGGGATATTTATGACGAAGAGACCGCTGTTTACACCGCGCACAAGATCGGCAAGATTCGGTTGTTGCGCATGCTTTTTCTGCTCACGGTGGCAGATTCCAAGGCAACCGGCCCCAAGGCCTGGAACGAATGGACCGAAAATTTAA
>JAKSBO010000377.1 GCA_022361095.1 Desulfobacterales bacterium
GCAACGCTTTTATCGATCATCAAGGTTTGCCTTCAGTAAGACGCCTTGCTGTCACGTCGGCGGAATAATACTCACCATCCTGTTTTACCGGCGGTCTTTCATTTATTGAATAGTCAACTAATGCCTCATTATCTGAGGTTATCACGATTTGAAACCGATACGGTTCAAACCAGCCTGCCCCGGTTGCCGATGCGTCACGAACGACAAGCCCTTTAGGGAGTGTAAACAGTGTCTCACTATCCCCGAAAAAACCGATTTGCGTATCTTCAGCCAATCTTCCGATACGTCCGTCTGCGATTTTAGCACACCCGTTCAGCGCCTGGTAAAAAAGGATCACAACAAGGCACAGATTCAATAAAATTGATAATGCGAATGTCAGTATTATTATCTTTGATTTCATTTTGTTTTTTGATTCTTTTTTTTATAAGAAAGTCTGGTTATGTTACTCAGATCTTTCAAACTTTGTTGTGGGCTGTGCCTGGCAGCATATATGTCAGCTCAGCCCATGGCTGTTATAAGAAAGTCTGGGTAAGTTACTCAGATCTTTCAAGCTTTGTTGTGGGCTGAGCCTGGCAGCTGATATGTCAGGTCAGCCCGTGGCTGTTATACAGAGAATCCCATTCCAATTCGTTTATTTTATTTGAATGCTTTTAAGGCTTTCCCTTAGATCGGATTCATACTGTGGGAATTCTTCTTTTGTGGAATTAAAATTAAAGATTAACATTTGATCCTTGTAACCGGTGAACAACATAATGTTATAAATGTCCGTATCGATTGCATGCGATGTCATCTCCATGTACACCCATTTTCTTCCGGTAAGATCAATGATTTTATTCTCATGCCATTTTATACCAGGAATCATTCTTGAAAACATTTTAGTGAATGCCTGCTTCGCTTCATTAAGCCGCTCCGGCGGGATTTTGTGTGGTTTCAAGTCATAAGCAATTGTGGTCGCACCTGATTCATTACCAATTACATACTTTGGGGCTCTTGATGATGGATATTTTCGATCAATCAATTGCTGTGAAAGGGGGGTGAATTCATTAGGGGCATCAAATGTGACCATCCCTTCATTGATGGAAATTTGTTGAGCTTCAGAAAGCGAGGTAACAAACAGAACGGCTATAAATAGTATTGCTAATTTTTTCATAATAATTCCTCTTAGAACACAGGAACTCAGCCGGCCGGTTGGAAGGGCCGACGCGTCCCTTTGGCCATCACGTCTTTGATGCAACCGCTCTTCACAAGACGTTCCCGGTGGGTTGTGCGTCATGTGATTTTATGAATTATTCGGGTTAGATAACCAGCCGGGCTTTCAAACCACAAAAGTTCCGGTAAAAAATAAATTTTCATTAACCCGACACCTTCGAAAACGCCGCGCAGTTAAACCCGGTCAGATTCATTGGCTTATTCGGTGATCATCGTTTTTGCAGGGACAAGATTTTTAATTTAAGAATAGGTATCATGTCCCCGGAATCACACATATATATTGAGCCCAACCTCTTACCCCTTGGTTATCTGATTTATTTCGAACCAATCTTTATATTGATTGCTTTTATCACTTAGCCAAAAAGGATATTCACCTGAATTTTCATATAGGCTTTCTAACAACTCGGTAAAAGAAAAAGCAATGACGGGTGTATCGCCTATTACACCGAAAGTTTCATGAAAAGCGTCAACTACATATCCATTTGATTTTCTATCCAAATTAATTGCAAGATAGTCTCCATTTCCGTCATCAGCGATCAAAAAAAGATTACCAAGTTCCGGAATAATCTCCGATTCATCTAAGATGCTTTTCTCAGCAAGTGCAATTTCATTAGGAGCTAATATTCTCCAGTGATACTCTTTATTTGAAAACAGTTTAACTCCGCCGCAGAGTTCATAAAACAATCTCATATCTTCTGGGATTATAACTTTGGATGCCAGTTTCGGTTGCCCTTGGGCTGGAAACACATCACAGCCATCGCTATTTTGTATTTTAATTAGAATTTTTGAGATCATATCCATGATTACAGATAACAGTTATCTTAGGCAGAATGAGCCAATATAGTAATAGACGAATTCTGCCTATTTAATTTACAGCTTATAACCAATCATCCGAAGGAAATCTTTGCGTTTTTGGATGTCGTCCTGTGTTTCAACGCCTTTGGAGGAGAAACCGTCCACCACACCGAGGATACCTCTGCCCTGGTCGGTCTGGGCCATAATCACCTGGGTGGGATTGGCTGTGGCGCAATGGATGCGTACCACTTCGGGAACGGCCTGGATGGTGTTCACGATATTGATGGGGAACATATCTTTCATGAAAATAATAAAGGTGTGGCCGGCTGACAGGGCCTGGGCGTTCTTTTTTGCAAGTTCCAGCATATCTTCATCCGTGCCGGAATGGCGGATCAGGCACTCCCCGGAAGCCTCGCAGAAGGCCAGACCGAATTTGGCGTTAGGTACTGTGCTGATAATTGCCTCATGAATATCTTCGACGGTTTTGATGAAATGGGAATGACCCAGGATAAAGTTGAGTTCTTCGGGATTTTCTATGGTTACGCTGATTAATTCCATTATTACCTCCTGTAAATTGAGTGTTTTTACGCCTGCAGGCAATGTTATAAATATAGGTATTAGATTTTTATTATACCATGAAGCGCATGAAGGCCATGAAGAATATATACCAAAAATCAATCTTCATGTTCTTCATGCGCTTCATGGTTTTAATCCGGAAGCAGCTTAACCTTACTACGGACGGCAATGGACGCACCTATAGCCATGAGATATGAAACGGCCCTGTCACGCCTTTATTCCAGTGAAAGAGCCCCCCATGACAGATCAAATGCCTGATCATTCTGCTCCAGGTTCGTGATCATGAGCGAAGGCATAATCCACGCCTGGCCGTCATTGCTCTGGGCCACCCGGATGACGGGAAAAGCGTTCTGCCGTGCAATGGTTTTTACCGTCAGAAACCGGGTGCTGTTCTCCCCTTCGGGAAACCGGGTAAAGGCCAGATGGTTGACATTGTTGTGCTCTGCCGATTTCTTGTAATTTTCAAACTCTTCCATGTTGTAGATCCGCCCGGGTAAAACCTCCATCTGGGCCGTGGTCCGGGTATCCGTGTCCATGGAAATATAATATTTATGGTCATCCACACAAATTTCGTACCCGTCGTACAGGGTATACACATTGCCGAGCAGGGTAATCAGTTTTTCAAAATGGGAAATTTTCTTGGCATATCGCTCGCCTTCCTGGTTTTTGCCCACATGCCGGTAATCGGCCATGAACAGGCAGTGTTCGGGCAGCAGCAGCAGTTCATCCTTGTTAAACTCTTTGAGGATATGCTTTTTAATGGCTTTTCTAACCTTTTCCGATTTTGTCGGACGGCCTGAAATCAAAAAGTAGATGCCGGACAGATTTTTATCCTGGCGCCATTTATTAAGCAAACCGGCCTGTTTGCCGCACAACAATTCCAGAAACCGCGAAAAATCCCTGCTGATGAACCGGTCATTGTCCCACCAGGGACCGGTTTCCTCCGGGGAGCGGGTCTGGGCAAAGGCATCGGCAAAATACTCCCCTGCCTTTCTTTCGGAAAAAGACTCCTTCCGGTTCAGGGCGGTGGTGATGCCAAGGGCCGGGTCCTGGAAGGTATTGGCCAGAAGAACGCTGACATCGGTGGTCAGGCCCCCGATATCAATGTGGCACACCACAAACTGAAGATTTTCAGTATTGGGGTCACGCTGGGCGGCCTGGGAAAAAATAAAGTCCACGTCCTGCAGATTGGGCAACCGGTCTTTCTGGCCGGACAGATCCCAGAAGGGCAACAGCTTTATCAGGTTCAAGAAATAGAGCTCACACGCCCCGCTTTCATCGGCAGAGATATTGACAAAGGTTTTTCTCAAATGCCTCAAATCACTGGGGAACAACCATTTCCACTTCCGGTCCGAAGCCAGATTCATGCACACGGAGTAAATATTTTCCCGGTACCCGTTTCTTAAATTTTCAATGAACAGGTCCGGCACAGTGACCCGGATTTCCGTAATCACCGGAATGGCAGGGCCGTTCCAGGGCCGGTCCTTATTGGGCTCGGTAATGTATCTGAAACTGTGTTCAAGGATCTTTTTAATGTAAAGCTTAAACTGGGGCACATCGCCCCGGTAGGCGGCAAATTTGGAGGCAAATTCATATTTGGCGCTTTTTACAATCTGGCTTGAACTGACACGATCTTGACCCATATTGGGCACAAAGGCAAAATCGCGCTCATCACCGGACGGCGGATTAATAAAGGCGGAAGGAAATCCCCCCTGGGCATCGGAATCGCCATGGACCACATATTGCCAGGAGTCGGTGATTTTATCACGGCCAAAGCTGCAAGGCCAGCACAGAACACTGGTCCGGTAGGAGCCGAAATCGATGAAAAGAATATATTCCTCGTGGTTTTGGATGTCCCTTGGGGTGCGGCCGGCAATGGTTTCATAATAAAGTTTGCCGTCATCCTCCAGTTCCAGCTGGAACTGGTCCACTTCCTTTTTCTTTCGTTTGAACAGATTAAACCACATCTTGGCCATCCTCTTTAATACGTCTTTCTACAAGGGTGAAATCACCACGCACCAGCATATTGGGAACGTAAAATTCCGCCATGTTCATGATGATGTGGGGCAGATCCTTTTCCGCTGCACTTAAAAAGCCTTTGTTTTCAGAATCCAGGCGCTGGTGCAGATTTTTCCACAGGACATCGGCAATGGCCTGGCTTTTTGGGGTATCGGCCAGGAACTGGTCCAGGTACTGGGTGAATATGGCGTTCCAGAAATTTTTGTGATCCTCAATTACCCCCTCTTCGTTGTATTGGATCTCCCGGTCAAAAAAGTGCCGCAGGCTTTGGTAGGTATCGTTGAGAATGGCTTTGCGCATGCGCTCTTTGACATCGGCCACTTCATCATAGCTTTCAATCGCATAGATCAGGTCAACGGCCTGGGTATGCACCTTTTCAGCCTTTTTGATCCAGGGCATCAGGAACATATTGTCAAGGGCGTCTCTGATGTTGGAGGTGGTGCACAGATCGCCGAGCATCTGCCTGGACCAGGCAATGCCCCCGTCCTTTTTGATCTCATCTTTAATTTCACGCAAATTTTTGTACCGGGACAGATTGCGTATCCAGGTATCCACATGGGGGCCCGGCGAGATAAAGTTCACCGGATATTGGCTGTTGCACGGATTGATCAACTGCACAACGGTTTCAAAGGCTTTATAGCTTTTGAAATCGCTTTCAAGGTCCTGCTCCACATTGGTGTTGCCGCAATAACTCGCCACGGCACTGTCCCCTTGCAAAGACAAAATCAGCGGCAGTTTCTGGTATGCGTGGGTGGTTTCCAATACCGTACGGTATTTTTTAAGAATCGCATCTAAAGGATGCCCCGGAGGGATGGCGATTTTGTGCTGAAAGCAGGCCACCAGAATCCCGGGATAGCGCTCCAGGCAGTCCAGCATATTGGCCTGGAACTTTTCATGGCGTTCCTTTTGGAATTCAACGGCATCGGCCCCCTCTTTGATACCCGGGTATTCAATGGCCGGCAATGTCATGGTGGTCTGGTCTTCGGGCACGGCCACCCGGATCAGATAATCATCCGGCTCTGCCCCGGAAGAGAGGTCATACAACCGGTTGAACTGCTCCTGGGTTAAACGGTCCCGGATCACATTGCCCGTGGAAATACTGATCTGGCTGACCACCACCTCGTCGGTCCAGGATACCGGTTCCACAAGACAGGGAACCGCCGTGTTCTCCGAGGTGTTGCGCTGCTTGACCGCAAACAACCCGCGAAGCGCGTCATTGTCAAACAGGTCCAGAAGATAGCTGGTTTTAAAGGATTTATCCGTTCCCGTAATGTGGATATAAACGGGCAAATCCGTTTCCGGTGCCGTTTTCAGGCATCTTTGGCAGCGTTCAATAACCTTTTCCACCCGGTCTACCTGCCGGGCCGGCAGCTCGGCAAGCTGCTGAATAACCGCCTTAATGCCGTCCTGGACTTTTAAAAGCCGGTCTGTGTTGTCAAACATATGATTAAATAAAACTCCTTGATGCTGATGTCTTCAAAACAATGGTTCCTAGGGGATTTTAACAATCTGGTAGTTTCCGTCCTTAGCCTTTACGACTTTGAGTTCCGTGTCGTTGGCCTCGATGGTCATGTCCGTGATGTCATGACGGAAACATAAAACGATGCTGTCCCTGGATACCATAAACGTAAATGGGTTGAACAAATTGACACTGGCCTTTTCAAAGGTGGTGGAGGTGCCGTCCCTGAACGTTGCCTTAAAGCTGTCCAGGGGCTCAAACAGGCGGATGATATTGGTGGTGCCCGGCGTGATGGTCACAGACTGAACCGAGAAGCTGTCATCTTTGGAGAGCTGGATCAATGTGGTGTTGAACTGGATGGGATCACGCTTGAGGGAAACGTTTGCCTCCTGTTCAAAGGATGATTTGGTGATCAGGTTGGACAGCACCAGGCTTGTGATGGGATCATTGGTCTGGATGCCGTATTTGCCCTTTGCATCCCCCATGAGCAGTTCCCGGTGAACGCTGACCTTGACCCGGCCCTGGGAGACCCGGGTAAGATTTAAGGTATTGATCCGTTTTTGAATGATACCAAGCTGGTTGGTCTGGCCGGTCTCCGTACTAAAATAGGTTTGGGCGCTGTTGGACAATTTCAGCCCCCCGGCCTGGCCGTCATCCAGCGCATACCAGGCCATGTCTGCGGGCAATCCCTGGTCTCCGAGCACCAGGTGGCCTATGCGCTTGGGCACCAGGGTGGCGCTGCTCTCATGAAAAAAGGCTGCAAAATCAAGATTGCCGGCATTGTTATTCCGGGTGAGCAAATACCAGGATTTCCCGTCAATCCTGGTATCAATGCGAAGGGGGGTAAAGGTGTATACATTTTCCAGAAACCCCTTCATCTTGTAACTGATGCGGTCACTGGCCATAAGTTCGGCAAAGGCATTCTCATCCCGGATTTTTTTAAAATCATGGTAGGAGATCATGTTACGCTTCATGTAATTGGAGATCTCCGTATGCCTGATGTTCAGATCTCCGACCTTGAAATAAAAGATATTTGAGGCATACCCGGACTGCAAGGTTGAATAAATCCGTGACAAACGCATGAATTCCGTGTCTGCCAGAATCCCCCTGCGGGAACGGATCAAATCCTCAACCTGCCTGTTATAATTGAAATAGACGAATAAGATCAATCTATTGCCCCGGTCCATACCCTCTTCTCCGCCCTGAAGGTAATCCGGCTGGGTCATGGTATGAAGCATGGCCGAGATGTATTCGGTTTTTAACAGCTTTTTAGCCACGTCTTTTTGTTCCGGCTCTCCCTGGGACAGCCAGGCATATAACTCGGGAAATACGGATTCATAAAACTGCATTTCAGGCCCAGAAGCCTTACCGATGCTGCTGATAAAGGGCATTGCTTTTACCAGGTTCCCATATTTGAACCCGGCAAAAACGGCCAGGGAAATAAGCAAAAGCGCAGCAATCCAGGGGAACCAGCGCCGCTTCATTTTACTGATGCCTTTTTGCTTTTTAAGCACGGAAAGCAGGGCCGTGACGCGTTCTTTTCCCATATAGGTATCGTCATGCACCACGTTGCCGCCGTAAGCCACAAGGCATCTTTTTTTATCCGCAGGCCTGAAAAAAACCCACGCATACCCGATATTATCGCCTCTGGCAACACGGACCGTCAGATAATCCACCAGGGCTTTGCGTTCGGCCCCGCTCAGTCGATTAAAGGGTACGGGCTCCATATCCGAGTCAAGCTCAATCATTCCATTCACCGGAATGATCCGGATTTCCATCTGGGGCGCAATGCTCTGGTAGCGCCGGACATCCTGGAAAAAAGTGCACTCCGAAGGGATCTGCGCCTTATATATTAATGGACTGTCACTGACTTTTGTAACGGACAGTTCAAACTCATTTAAACGTGCCATACGGGGTAATTCTCCTTAACCAATAGCCTTATTCTTTTTGCCGTATCGTTTTATCACTACCATCCGGATAAAGCAAAAAAACATATCATATAAGTAACTGAAAAGACAGTGTTGAAAAAAGGAAAAAATGATTTAAGCAAAGCGTGCCGGCCGGGCATGGGGAAAGGCGATCCCGGTATATCCATTGTCAAAATCGTTGCTTTTTCAATTCCAAAGGCGCATAATGCCTGAAGAGATCTTGCTGCAACCATCCAAAAAGAAAAACATCATATTTCCCACAATTTCAGGAGCAAAACATGTTAATGACAAACACCGAAGAAATCCCAGGCAAAAAAACAACAGCATTTCACGGCGTGGTTTCAGGCAGTACGGTGCGGGCCAAACATTTGGGGCGGGACCTGATGGCCTCATTAAAAAATATTTTCGGCGGCGAGCTTAAGGGCTACACCGAACTTTTGCAGGAGTCCCGGGAACAGGCCATTGAGCGGATGCTTTCCCAGGCCGGGCAAATGGGGGCCAACGCCGTTGTCAATGTCCGGTTTTCTACCTCTTCCGTGGCGGCAGGTGCGGCGGAACTTTACGTTTACGGTACAGCCGTTACAGTGGAGTAAACCATGGAACAACTGATAATTTTTATCGTTTTGATCATGCTGGGCTATTTTTTCGGCCGCATGGCAGAATCAAAGCATTACCGGTCCATTGAAGAACGGGAACGGTTCTGGATGACCCGGCCGGCCAGCACCTATAAAACGGTTAGCGATTCAACACGCGCCATCCGAAAAAGCGAACTGGTTTCCGGTAATGTGGTCATCTCCGTAGATTATTTCAAACGCATTGCAGCGGGGTTACGCAACCTTTTCGGCGGAGAGGTCCGCGTGTATGAGACCCTGGTGGACCGGGCCCGGCGAGAGGCGTTGCTGCGGCTGCATGAATCCTGCGAGGGTGCAGATGAGATCATTAATCTGCGCCTGGAAACCTCATCCATTTACAAAGGCAAAAGAAAACAGGTGGGCTCTGTGGAGGTCCTGGCCTTTGGTACGGCTGTTTATTTTGAACAAAACTGATGGATTATAAACCGCTACAGCCCCAAAACAACGACAATATTTCCCACGACAGCCCGGTCAAAGAGGCGTTGGTGCTGTTGTCCGGGGTGATTGCCTTTTTTCTTATTGCCTATTTCATACTCGGATTCCTGGTGGACTGGGCCGTTACCCGCATTTCTCCGGAAATGGAAGCTGCGATCTTTTCCCGAATCCAGGTTCCTTTAAACCTGGGGCAACCGGAGCCCCAACCCGGCCAGGCATTGCTCCAGCACCTTACGGATGAATTACGGCAATGCTGTGATGTTGATTATCCTGTTAAAATTATCGTCATCCCTTCGGACAAAGCCAATGCCCTGGCCATTGCCGGGGGAACCATCGTGGTTTTTTCAGGCATTTTTGACATGATCCGTTCGGAAAACGGTATTGCCTTTGTCCTGGCCCATGAACTGGGGCATTTCAAACACCGGGATCACCTTCGGGGCATGGGCCGCGGCATTGTACTCACGGCACTTTCAGCGCTTTTGACAGGGTCCGGTTCAAATATTACCCAACTGACGGCACCGGGTATCCACCTGACCCAGGCCGGGTATTCCCGGCAGCGGGAAGCCATGGCCGACGCCCGGGCCCTGGAGACCCTGGTCTGTCACTATGGCCACGCCGGTGGTGCCGATGAATTTTTCCAGGCCTTGGGGTCAGCCCATGATCCGGGCCGGCTTATGGCCTATTTTGCGTCCCATCCCGAGTGCAAGGCCCGCATCGCCGCACTAAAAAAAATAATTCAAGAGCGGCATTTTCAAATCCGGGCGCTCAAACCCTTACCGGCGGCGTTTAATTGATATCCACTACATAATAGACAACCCCGCCTTCGTCCTTTGCCATTTCCTTGATGACACATCGGGAAAAGGATGTCTCCAGGATTTTATGCGAATGGGGCGCTCTAATTTTTGTTTTGGATTGAATGTGTTTTGATATATTGACCACAGGTAAGGATTCGGATTTTTTTGAAACCTGTTCCAGATTTTCCAGTTCTTCAATAAGCGTTCTGTTTGAATTTTCCAATAACTCGATTTCACGCTCTTTTACGGAAATATCATTATGTATCTGGTCCTGGCGCTCAAACCATTCGTTAATTTTTTCCCCTGCATGTGCTGCCTTTTTTTCCAATTTTTTAATCTTATCAGCAATGCGTTTTAATTCAGCCGCATCTTTTGTTCCGTTTAACGCGGCCTTTTTGTTTTCAAGTTCCCGAATCTCTATCTGGGACCGATCCTGAACGTGTGCATTCCCGGTTATGGTGCCGTGAAGCCACTTGTCCACCTCTTTCATCTGGCTGATCTCCGATGTGAACTCGTGAATCGCATCTCTGTTCATTGAAAGTTTGGATTTTCTCTTATCCGCCAAACGAATTAAATGCTCATCCACGCCAACCGTCAGAACCGATGGTGCCACAGCCTCATTACCCACGGTTCCGGTTTTGATCCCACACTTTGCCGACAGGGTCGAGTTGAGAATGACCCCCCTTTCATTATTGCAGGCCCCGCTCAGATAAATGGTAGAATCAACGATCTCTTTTTGAACCGTCAAATCGCCAAACGAATTGATTATTGAATTGTGAATGTACTTGGCCTGGATGTCGCCTTTAACATTGATAAGCTTTGTATCCACAATACCCATTGAAACGTTCAAATCCCCGGATAAATCAATCTGAGCCCCGCTAATCTCCTTGGCTGTAAGCGAAACACACTTAACCTTAAAACCCTCTTTAACCGTACCCGGAACAATGACGTTACCATTGAATTCAATATTGCCGGTTTCATATCCGACATCGCCTTTTATCTTGAGTTCTTTGTTGACGGAGACAACACCCATGACATCAAGATGCGGCTCTCCATCTGCGGTTGAAAAAATTTCGGTCTTTTCTTCGTTAAACCGGGTACCCGGACCTGCCGAAAAAGCCGGATCTTCGGGCTCCGGTACAGGCATTTCCATACCTTTAACATCCACCCCGGGTTCCCCCGGCTCAGGAAGGATCTTGGAGGCCAGCATAGTGTCCTCTTTCACGTGGGGAACTTCTCCCCTGTCCCTGTAATCTATACTGCCATCCGGATTCAATCTGCCGGCGCGCTTAAAATCAATCGGAAAATAATAGTGAATTTCTCCATGGATTGGCGAAACGGGCTGCTTTCCCTCGGCAATAAGCAGTTTTTCTCCTTGCCTGGCATTACCATAAAGCCATTCTTCAATGGCCGAATCTTCGACAAGTCCAAAAATAATCCCATTTTCATGAAGAAGCTGCTCGATCATGTAAACCGTCACAGTTTCCGGGGCATTTTTCCCAAGCCGGATATAAGCCTGTAGCCTGTTATCAAAAAAATCAA
>JAKSBO010000317.1 GCA_022361095.1 Desulfobacterales bacterium
AACAGCCTGCGGCCCCAGGCATCAACGGCCACCTGGTCTTCATCACAACCTTCGGGCACAGGAAAATAGGCCCTGGCCCAGCCGATGCCCCAATTTGTTTCATCCAGGTCGTCACCGGCATCCTGCGCGTTAGGGGTCCGGGTCCACAGCCCCCGGGGCTGGCCCTTGGTATAGGCAGTGCTGCTTGCATCCCGGTCATCCCATTGAGGCGTGGCCCCGGTCTCCCACCGGAACAGCGCGGGAAGATTCAGGAGGCCGCCGGTAAATCCGGTGTTCAAACCGTTTGGGCTTTGGCCGATAAGGGCGAGGCGAACCGCCGCCAGGGTTTCGGTTGTGGCCGCCTCGCTCTCCTGCTCCTGCTGTTCCGCCTCTTGTGCCTGCCGCTCAAATACGGTTTCATATTCATGGGAATAAATTTTCACCACAATATTGTCCTGGTTTTCATCCAGGGTCTCATCATAGGCTTTGCCCATGGTGTCGTCGGCATCCACGGTCCAGGCACGGCCGGCGCAGGTCCCCTTGGACGGATAGACCGCATCATGATCCGGGCCTTCGGACAGAATCCAGAAAATGGTGGACCCGGCCCGGTCCGGGTCGGCGGAGATAAAAAAGCGTAAAGCGCGTCCCCAGCCGTCATAAAACCGGCCGTCATTGTTCAGCAGGCGATAGCTCTCCTTGTCGTCAAAAGATTCACCCAGGGCGGCGTCATAATCCCCGTCCTCCCAGGTTTCCCAGCCCTGGGCATCAATCCAGACCGGTTCCAGTTTTTCATAATCGTCCATATTTTTTGCATAATGACCGCCCGGATCTGATTTACGCGCCTTGGGGGCAAGGATATAGGGTCCCTTCCAGTCGTCGCCTTCGGTGGCACCGGGTGCGGTGTGGGCGCCGATATCAAACCGTAAATCTTCGGTGTAAAAGGTCCATAGTCCCCGGGGCTGGCCTTCGTTTTCCGTTTCAAGCCCCCCGATGTGGTCATGGTTGTTCGTGGTATCGTCCGTGAGTTTGCGGTACGGGGGGAGCCATTGCCACCGGTCCTTGACAAATTCGCCCGAGGGCCGGAAGAATACAATGGCCGGGTCCAGGGAGTAATCCGGCCCTTGCCCCAGACCTGCGCTCATACTGGCAGGAGCCTCCCAGCCGGTCCCGGCAAAGGACCCCTTCACCTCGGCCCTGGCTTCCCACAGATCCGGAAATTTTTTCATGTCTCCCGCATATCCGCCGATTATCCGCTGCCCGGTCTCGTCATACACCCCGGCAGGGCCCATGACGGCTTCCCGGATTTTTTCCATGGTCTCCATGGTGATCTGCTTTCTGCGGTCATTGTCCAGATGCCCCAAAGCAGACCAGGCCATGGCGGATATCATGCCTAAAATAAAGATCACGATCATGACCTCCAGCAGGGTAAAGCCTTTTTGGTACAAACTACTTTTTCCCGGTTCGGTGGACATTTCCGGGGATTTAACCGTGGACTTCATTTGACATCTCTATCAATATTATAAAAACTTTAAGGCGCCTGTACTTTGTTAAAAGGATCAGCCCCGTCAACGATCTCAGCGCCGCAGAACTGACAATGGGTCCGGCTCGGATGGACCATATTCCCGCAGGACCGGCAAACAAAAGGTTTCATTTCGGGCCGGTATTTGGCATCAAGTCTCCCGTCCCTGAGATCAATGGATTTTACCCGGGCTTCCAGGTCGGCTTCGGTCAGTGTGGTATTTTCACTTAAAAGCTCCCACATGGCCCTGAGCACCAGCGTCAGGCGCTCAACGGATTCCATTGAGGCAGCGGCCCTGCGTCCGGCTTTGTCAGCCTTTGAACGCACCTCGGCAACGTCAAGTTTGGTATCCGCTATTTTCAGATTATTGTTCAGATGCCATAAAAAGCTCACCAGGACTCCCCCTTTAACTCAACCGGCGTTCCCATTGATTCTCCGGCTGTTTTAAATGCCGATGTCATTATCGTTATCAAAGTCAATGCCCCAGAAACCGGTGCCCGAAGAGGGATGGAACTTCTCCCCGATACTGTTGATCACCGTAAAAAGAGCAGGATTCTGGGCCTCGTACAGATTGGTTTCACGCACCTTTGCCGGAACCAGGTCCGCCGGGGCCGCACTGGTGGAGCTGTCCATGGCATAGCTGGTGAACGTATCCGTCCCCAGGGGGTTGTCTGTTGCCAGGCGCCTGGATGTGGCCCCAAGCCTTGGCAGAACCAGGGAATACCAGGCATAGTCAAAGTTGCGGGGCTTGCTGATCCCGTGGGGGCAGACCGAGGCGTTGAAAATGTACCCTCTTTTAATCAAATCGCTTTCCGGCCCCAGGCCGAATACCATGCAGAAATTGAGGTCGTTTTCCCCCCAGCCCGGCTCATCCATATCCACTTCGGAAGCGTCAATACTCCCGTCATTGTCACTGTCCCCGCCCCCGATCATGAGCACGGCGATGCCGGCATCCACCCGTTCCATGACCGGGGAGGGATTGGCCACGCTGCCGTCATATTTTGAATTCAGATTATAAAGGTGAACAATACCAAGATCCCG
>JAKSBO010000780.1 GCA_022361095.1 Desulfobacterales bacterium
AAAATATGAATGCTTTTATAGATTTTATCATGGGGCCCATGGTGTGGTTCTCTTTTTTGATTTGTATAGGCGGCCTTGGTGTCCGGGCGGCCGGTTTTATTCGTGAGCTTAAACAAAAAGAGCCATATATTTTTTCTTATATGACCGTTTTTCACAGCCTGCGTTCCATGGGTGCCTGGCTGATTCCTTTTTTCCCGGTATCCACCCGGAAAAAACCTTTTTTTTACGGCATATCCTATCTGTTTCATCTGCTTTTGTTTGCAGTGCCGGTTTTCCTTTCTGCCCATGTGGTTCTGGTTCAGGAAGCCCTTAATATTGCCTGGCCCGTACTCGACGACCACATTGCAGATACCTTGACGGTTTTTGTGATTGCCGCCTTGGTCTTTTTCTGGGTGCGCCGGGTTGTGGTGCCGGATGTTAAGTTTTTAACATCGTCAACAGATTTTTTCCTGATCGCGGTGGTATTGTTGCCTTTTTTAACCGGATTTCTTGCCTATCATCAATTCTTTGCATACAGATGGGTGATGATTGTTCATATCCTGTGCGGAGAGTTCATGCTGATCATGATTCCGTTTTCACGGTTTTCCCATATGATGTTTGCCCTGTTTACCCGGGCCTATACCGGATCTGAATTTGGTAATGTCAGGCACGCAAGGGATTGGTAATTTTAATATCATAACGGTGAAACGCCTTTAGAGGAGATAATAATGCAGGATACCTCACCAATGGAAAGTGGACAGCAGGATGAAAAAATGGATCCGGCTGTAGAAGGTGGGCTTGAACGGCTTACCCAGGAGAAAATAGTCAAAGGAATCAACCAGGTGCTCCATGAAGAGAGCGGCGCCAGGCTTAAGGCATATGTTCAAACCTGTATGCGATGCGGGCTTTGTTCCGAAGCCTGCAGTTATTTTTTATCCAATGACAAAAATCCAAGATTCTCTCCTGCAGCCAAAATTAAGCAGACCATCTGGGAGATGCTTAAAAAGAAAGGGAATGTCTCAAAGGATTTTTTGCGCCGGACCGTACGCATTGCCCATCTGGAATGCAATGTCTGCCGAAGATGCTCCATGTACTGCCCCTTTGGCATTGATATCGCATATATGATGCTGCTGGTCAGGCGCATCTGCCACAAGCTTGAGATTACCCCCCAATATATACAGGATACGGTGAATTCCCATTCCGCCACCTTGAATCAAATGTGGGTCAAGGAGGATGAATGGATCGACACCTTGCAGTGGCAGGAGGAAGATGCCCGGGATGAATTTGAAAATCTTCGCATCCCCCTGGATAAAAAAGGGGCGGATATCATGTATTCGGTCATTGCGCCGGAACCAAAATTCCAGGCCGGTTTGATTTATCAGGCTGCGGTTATGATGCATGCGGCAGGCATGAACTGGACCATGCCGTCATGTCCGGGCTGGGATAACTCAAACATGGCCATGTACACAGGGGATAATGAAATCTCAGGCAGAATCAGCAGAACCTTTTATGAGGCTGCCGCAAATTTAAGTGTCAAGCGCATTGTCATGGGCGAGTGCGGCCATGCATTTCGCTCAATTTATGACGTGGGCAACAGATGGGTTTCATGGTCCATGCCGCCATTTGAGGTGGTCCATGCCATTGAGTTTTACCATGAGCTGCTTACCTCGGGCCGGATTAAAATAAAAGAAAAGTTTAAGGAAAAGGTTACCCTTCATGATCCGTGCAATGTTTCCCGGGGACGCGGGCTCCATGATATGGCAAGGACGGTGGTCGATATGACGTGTTCGGATTTTGTGGAAATGACGCCAAATCGGGAACACAATTATTGCTGCGGTGCCGGCGGTGGGGTAATCAATTGCGGGCCGCCGTATAAAAATGAGCGTATGGTGAATAACCGCGTTAAGGCTGAACAGCTCAAAGCAACCGGTGCCAATGTTTTAATTGCACCCTGCCATAACTGCCATTCCGGCCTTGAGGATATCATCCATCACTATGACCTGGGCATGGACGTAAAATTTTTGGGCGATATTATTTTTGAATGCATGGAGAAAAAGGTTTATGTGCCGGGAGAATAATATGAATATAAAAATGCTGATAACCGCATGGGTTCTTTTTGTGTGTGCCGGGATTTCAATGGTATACGGTAATCAGGCCGTAGCCGAAGACGATCTTGTCCGTATGGATACGTCGGCGTTTGACCGGCTGAAGCGTCCTGCGGCGGTCTTTGATCATGATTCACATAATCAGGCAGCGCTGATAGATGATTGTGCCGTTTGCCATCATGTATGGGAGAACGGGAAGATTGTGCCCGGTGAATCCAGTGAGGATACGCCCTGTTCGGACTGCCACGGTCTGACTGCCGGACCGGATAATCCGATCCCCTTAGCCAATGCCTTTCATGTCCAGTGCAGAAGCTGCCATATAAAGACAGGAAAAGGGCCTTTGCTTTGTGCAGAATGTCATCAAAAAGAATGATTTGCCGATTGGGTGAATTTGTTATTCAACCCAATGAAATAAAAGATTAAATACGGTTTCGTATCATAGTCAGGTTCTTTCAGATTCATCTATTAGGTCCGGAAGAACCTGTTTTTTTAAGCCTGGTTTATTTTTAGGATTGAAAAAAAGAAC
>JAKSBO010000744.1 GCA_022361095.1 Desulfobacterales bacterium
GAACCAGTTCGGCCGATCGCCTTGCGCCGTGCATGACCTTGGATAAGTGTTTTTTAGCCTTATCCGGAATCAGGACATCGCGTTCGGCCAGCTGTGTATACCCGATTATCCCGGAGAGGATATTATTGAAATCATGAGCGATCCCCCCGGCAAGAGTACCGATTGCTTCCATCTTCTGCGCCTGTTTATATTGTTCCTCAAGCCGTTTTCGCTCTGTAATATCCGTTAAGTTGACAATAATGCCGATCACCTCGTCTTTGTCATTTTTATCAACGGCAGCGCTGATAATCACATCCACCAGGCCACCCTCTTTGGTTAACCGTTTTGATTCAAAACTAACGGGTTTCCCATGCCTGAACATCTCACTGATGACTTCTGCTGTCAGCGCCTTCTGGTCATCCGGGACAAATGGAATCTTTCTGCCTTTCAGTTCTGCGAGGGTCCAGCCAAATACTTTTGTAAACGCTCGATTGATGTATCGGGGATGTCCGTTTAAATCATATACCACCAGAGGATCGGGGTGGGCTTCCAGAATCGCTTTCATTCGCTGCCGGCTTCTCCTCAAAGCTGCTTCCGCATGTTTGCGCTCAGTGATGTCCCTCCAGATTGTGTGAATTTCCTGGTTGTCCGCTTCCGTTGATATGGTTGTCAGCAGAACTTCAACCGGGAAAACCGTGCCGTCCGCTTTAACGTGGTCCCACTCAAAACGACAACTGCCGTTTTTTACTGCCATATCCATCATTTCATTGGCTTTTTCAAATGAGTCCCGACCATCAGGTTGGACCGGCGGTGACAGTTTTGACGGATGCGTCTGCAGCAGTTGACTCTTGGATGCGTACCCCAGCATATCCACAGTGGCCTGGTTGCAGTCTACAAAGGTACGGTTCTTTATTATCAATATGGCGTCCTTAGACCTTTCAAACAATGTGCGATACCTATTTTCCCTTTCAGAAAGTCTTTCTTCCGACCGTTTTTTAGTTATGGCCAGTGCGATCTGCTCGGAAACAACTGTCATGATCTCCAGATCTTTCTGGGTAAAACATGTCGGATTATCGTAGCTTTGGACGGCGACGACCCCTGTTACCGTTCCTTTTACCCGCAACGGTGCCCCCATCCATATTTTAGGCGTTGGGCCGATTATTTTCCCATTTTCCGAAAGTTCTTTTAAGGCTGCATTTCTCAGCAGCACCGCTTTCTGACTGTTAAAAACAAGTCCGGTCAGCGAATAATTGATGTCATCCATGGAAACCGAATAAAATTTGTCTACTTTAACATCAACATGGTACGGAAAAATCAGTTGATTATTTTTATGATCCACAATGGCGATATAAAAATTGGTGACATCAAGCACTGTCCAAAGGGATTGGTGGATCTCCCTGTAAAGTGTTGGCAGATCAGAGGTGGTATTGACTGCATTGGCAATGGAAAACAAGGTTTGATTTATCTCTCTTGCATGCTGCAGTTCGTCAGATCGTATCCGGGAATTCGATTCTCCCATGCCGGTTTCCTCTTCTGAATATAACAAATATCTTTTTGGTATTATCTGAAATATGTCATCTGGATTGAACAATTTTACCAACGAGCCGGTATACTTAATTATTAAATGGGCTTTTCAAAAGGAAAGTAGCAGCATCAATTTGGCAAGCTGGTAGATCAAATCAAGATAAACACCTGTTATCAAACAAATATAATGACGATCAATGCAGTTTTCAACTGCGATCTAATCAACATATCAGGCCACATATTAATTTTCAGAGAGATATCCCTGGTTTCAGATATTTGTTCTATACGCACCTGGCAAAGGGTGATAGCGCTTTGGTCTAAAACGGCAAATTCCTGTTGACCTTGCACATCATTGGCTTGCCCTTGCCGATGGAGGCAAAACAGGCCAGACATTCATCACAGGGGGTGATCTGATCGCTGTTGCCATCAAGTATTTTGCCGGCCGATTCCGGGTCGCAGATCATCTGCCGGCCGATGGCTACCAGGTCAATACCGTGTCTTTCAACCGCCTCCCTTACCTGTGGACCTGCCCCGAACTTGCCCACGCCGATCACCGGGCAACCAAGATGTTTTTTAAACTCAGCGGTTAATGCGATATTGGCACCGGACGGAGCATCCTTGGATAGTGCGGATGATCCCTGCAACACCACTTTCCCATCAATCTCCCTAAACCCGCCGTAAGCGATCAGGGACACATCCATCACATCCACGCCGGCTGTCTTCAGCAAAGAAGCTGCCTTAAGGCTGTCTTCCAAGGTCTGCCCACCCTCAATACGTTCCTCGGCATTGATTCTGAAAAAGATCACCATATCTTTTTGAATATTGCTTTTCACCTGTTTGACAATATCCACGGCTGCCCTGGCACGGCCGGCAATATCCCCGCCATATTCATCATCCCGTTTATTGGTCAGCGGAGATAAAAATTCGCTGAGCAGGTACAGATGCGCACCATGAATCTGGACACCGTCAAATCCGGCCTCCCCGGCCCTGACTGCAGCACTGGTGAAGTCATCAACAAGTTTTACCACATCCTGTTGATCCATAACCACGGGGGAGACATCCGGCCGGAAGGCGATTCCTGACGGGGAAAATCCCTGCGTCAGGCTGCTGTCCGGAGCACATCGGGGCCCGGCATGGTTCAACTGGATGACTGCGGCAGCCCCCTGTTTGTGAATCACGCGGACCAGCTGTCTCATCCCGTCAATCTGCCCGTCATTCCAGAGC
>JAKSBO010000799.1 GCA_022361095.1 Desulfobacterales bacterium
AATACAGAAATGTTTTATTTTATGTATCAGAAATTTAATTTGGCATATGAAATAACATTAATGTAATATGTTTTGTATCAAAAATGTCATTTCTATTGAGTGTATTCTGAAGACTTTAAAAACTGTCTTTATAGATAATTCCTTTAATTTCAATTCTTTGCATAAAAAAATCAAAAAAAATAATTTTTGGCATCCCTTTTGCTCTCTTTGTAACCCCATAAAGCGGGAGTTATTTTAATGCACATTTAACAAGGGAGCTAAAATGAAAAAAGTTGTGGCAGTAATAAAGCCGTTTAAAGTGGATGAGGTTAAAGATGCTTTAGCCAAAATCAGCATTAACGGTATGACTATTTCGGAAGTCAAAGGCTTTGGCCGCCAGAAAGGACATAAAGAGGTATACCGGGGTGCGGAATATCAGACAGACTTTGTACCCAAGGTTGAATTGAAAATCTGTGTTGCCGATGATCAGGCCCAGGCCGTGGTGGATACAATAGTGGAAACAGCGAAAACAGGAAAAATCGGTGACGGTAAAATATTTGTTCTTCCTGTGGAAGACGTTGTTCGTATTCGTACCGGTGAAACCGGAACGGAAGCGTTATAAAATTTATTTTACATTTAACAGCCATGGACTGACCTGGCCTATTAACCGCCGGGCATAGCCCATAACAAAGGTTAAAGGGTCTGAGCAGCTTACCCGGACTTTCTTACAAATTTAAGGAGATTTAAAAAATGAAGTATATACTGATGATTCTAATTTCGCTGGCCTGCACCATCTCTACTGCATGGGCCGGAACGGACGACGTCCCGACAGCAATCACTAATGCCGAGGCCATTGCACTGGTCCAGACCCATGCCAACTACGTATGGACCCTTGTTGCAGCAGTGCTTGTTTTCTTTATGCAGGCAGGATTCGCCATGGTGGAAGCAGGATTCACCCGTGCCAAGAACTGTATTAATATCATGATGAAAAATCTGATGGACTTTTCCATGGGGTCTCTTTTTTATTGGTCCGTTGGATTTGGTCTGATGTTCGGTGCCTCTAAAACCGGTTTTTTCGGTACCACCGGTTTTTTCTTAAGTGACTTTAAGGTAGATGGGGACCCCTGGGTACTTGCCTTCTGGATGTTCCAGGTTGTGTTTGCCGCAACGGCTGCCACCATTGTCTCCGGTGCCATGGCCGAACGCACCAAATTCACCGGTTACCTGGTTTACAGTGCCGTTCTTTCCGCATTGATTTATCCCATCTTTGGTTCCTGGGCCTGGGGGTCATTGTTCAACGGTTCCGGTTGGCTTGAAGGGCTTGGGTTTATCGATTTTGCAGGTTCCACAGTTGTTCACTCTGTGGGTGGATGGGCTGCATTGGCAGGTGCCATCGTTCTTGGCCCCCGTCTTGGAAAGTACACCAAAGACGGCGGGATTAAACCGATCCTGGGTCACAATATTCCCCTGGCCGCCCTTGGTGTTTTCATCCTGTGGGTAGGCTGGTTTGGTTTCAACCCGGGTTCCACCACTACGGCTGACACTTCTATTGCAATGATTTTTGTAAACACCAACTTGGCTGCCGCTACCGGCGCTGTTCTGGCCATGGTCGTTTCCTGGGTTAAATTCGGCAAGCCGGAAGTAGGTATGAGCCTTAACGGTGCCTTGGCTGGGTTGGTGGGTATCACTGCGGGCTGTGCCAATGTTGCACCGGGCTCCTCTATTATAATCGGCGCTGTTGCCGGTATTCTGGTTGTTTTTTCTGTTGTGTTTTTTGATAAAATCAGAATTGATGATCCTGTTGGTGCAATTTCCGTACACGGTGTCTGCGGTGCCTGGGGTACTCTTGCTGCCGGTATTTTTAACATTGGCGGTACAACCATGAAAATTCTTTCCGTGCAGTGCATCGGTATCGTTTCCTGCTTTGCATGGACATTTTGTACGGCTTTTATTCTGTTCAAACTGATTGATACGACTATGGGCCTGCGGGTTTCTCCCGAAGAAGAGATGGAAGGGCTGGATTCCACAGAACACGGCGGCAATGCATATCCTGATTTTACAAGCAACTATTAAATGATTATGCCTCGGGCTGTGGTTGAGATGCGCTTGACAGCAGCCCGGCATCCTTCTGATATGCAGAAGAATTTGCCAAACAAAGTTAACGCAAGCACCTGCATATTTGCTTCGTGTCCTCCTTACACGCGAAAGGCTTAAAACACCTGCCGCCGCCTCCTCCCTCCAAGGCGGCAGGTGTTTTTCAATCTCTTGGAGCGTTTCCGGTTTTTCCATCGTTCAGGCAAAGGTCATATTGACCTGGAAAACTATTTGCGGCCGCCATTAAAAAAATAATTTTTTTCTTGATTCCGGAAAAGAAACCCTCTAAATCCGTGTGGTACTTAGTGTCCGAGCGAAAACAATAAATTTTAATCCTTGAAATACGCCAAGTATTCCTGGGGATTTAATTTACGCCCGCCTTGAATTCAAACAAAATCGACCATTTTTTTTACAGACGCTATTTAGAGGAGATGATTTTTTTATGAAAACGTTTGTCAGCCGGCCGGTTGCCGGTATTTTTATTGGTGCAATCTTCATTAGTTTCTCAAGTGTGATGGTGGTTCTGTCTCATGTCGATCCCTTAATCTCAGCTTTCTACCGTGTTTTTTTCGGCAGTCTGTTTCTTCTTGCTCCCTGTGCATTAAATAATGAATTTAAACAGATTGACGCTAAACCCTGTCTGGTGGCTGTGGGCTGTGGCCTTTTTTTTGCCGTGGATCTCATCTCCTGGCACTTTTGCATCGGGTATGTGGGGCCGGGCCTTGCCACTATTCTTGGAAATCTGCAGGTTTTTATCATGGCCTTGGCAGGTGCATGGCTTTTTAAAGAAAAATTGGGAACGACATATCTGATTGCTGTACCCCTGGCGATTTTGGGGCTGTATATGATTATCGGCATGGATATGGCAGTGCTGACACCGACGTATCTGACCGGCGTGGGGTTAGGCGTTATAACAGCCTTAAGTTACAGTGTTTTTCTTTTGCTTATGCGGATGATTCACTCAGGGGATGATGTCCCCTTGTTTCTTTATCAGGTGATCATGACAGGGTTTTGTGCCCTTATCATAGGATCCATAGCTGTTTTTATGGGACGGTCTTTCGTTATACCGAGCCTTTCATCTTTTGCCGCACTGGCCAGTCTCGGTCTCTTGGCCCAGGGACTGGCCTGGGTTACTATCTCCCATTATCTTCCTAGGGTGCCTGCCTCCAGGGCCGGACTGATTCTGTTGCTGCAGCCCGCTTTGTCCTTTGTGTGGGATGTGGCCTTTTTTGACCGGCTGACCGGCATGATGGGGTGGCTTGGGGTGTGTGTGGTGCTGGCCGCCATTTATATGGGGATGATGCGCAAGGTATGATTCTTAAAAACCATTCCAATTTTGTAAGACGGCGCATATCATGTCAAAGGCGTATTTGAGGGCAATGTGCACCCGGGCATCATAAAGGCGGGTTTAATGATATTGTGCGCTGCCAGGCAATTAAGTATATCCATGGCATTGCCGGTGACAAAGGCAAATATGCGTATTCTGTTTTCAGCAAGGCGGGCCGAATAGGTTTCTGAAATTGCACCGCAAACAAGGACCTCGACATTTTCACGGGTCAAAAGCCCTGCCAGGGAGATAATATCGTCGGGTTTGAAAGATTCATACCTTTTACTGTGAATGCCATGATTTTCAATATCTGCGATTAAAAGTGTTTGCGCGGCATCAAACACAGGAGAGACCCGGTTTCCCCAAGTGGTGATAGCAATTTTCATGACCTCCTCCTCTTAGACCCTTTTTTGCAGGATTTATAAATGCAAAGCCTGTGCCTTAACTGCCTTGGAAGGGTCGCGACACCGGCAAGCGCCTCTCCGGCTGATATATTATTCCGCCGGCAGATTTCCGGGCCACCCCCGCTGTTGCAAAAAAGAGACTTGTATCTGGTTTGGGGTTGCAAGGATAATCTCTCTTATAATTGGATGCCCAGTTTTTTAATTCGCCTGAACAGGGTGCTTTTATGTATTCCCAGGTCCCGGGCCGCGGCATTCCGGTTGTTATTGTTTCGTTTCAATGCGTCCGTGATCATTTGGATTTGCGCTGCAACCACCGGATTTTTATTATCATCGGCTTTGGATCTTGATTTAGCGACAAGGGAAGGCGGCAAATGCGCCATGGCAATAAGCTCTTTGCCGCATAAAACAAACGCATGCTCAATGATGTTTTCAAGCTCCCTGATATTTCCCGGGAAATCATGGGCCATGAATGCGGCCAGCACCCCAGGGGAAATCCCCTGGATCATTTTATTCCGGCGCAGGTTCAAACGGGAGATGAACTGGTCGACCAGGTAAGGGATATCCTCCATTCTGTGGCGCAGTGGCGGCAGGGATATTTTAATGACATTGATCCGGTAATAAAGATCCTGGCGAAATTCATTGTTTTCTACCATGGTGATGAGGTTTTTATTGGTGGCGGCAA
>JAKSBO010000308.1 GCA_022361095.1 Desulfobacterales bacterium
AGTTACGCCTACACCTGCGCCAACGGCGATACCACAGGGGGTTCTACCAGTCACTCGTGGACTTATTCGGTCAGTGGTGGCTGTGGCGGTAGTGGTGTCGGTGGCATTGGTGGCTCTGTGTGGATTGGCGGCGGCGGTAGTGGTGGTGGTTCATCGAGTAGTACGTCTGCTTATGAGTCGCTGCCGAGCGCAAGGTGCATGCCAGACCCAGACTGTAATGATCAATGCTGTAAGAATGGTGGTCCTGGTGGAAATGGTAATGGTGGTAGCTAATGAATAAGGGAATATCAATGTTAAATATTTCTGTACATCTAAAGTCAGTACTATTTTTTCTGGCTTTTATCACCTGTATTAGTGCAGAAGCTGATGTCGAATTACCAAAAGGAATATTTCACGAAAATATTGATGATCTGAAAGTTAAGGTTATTGGTGGTGATATAACAATACGCCGCACATGGTACGGAGGGCGATGGTTCTTCAACCGTGCATGGGAAACACTAGAATTACCAGCGCCATATGAATCACCAACTGGAGAAGTGGTAACTCCGCACGTGGGTCAAATAGAACGGAATGGTGATAGGTACCAACTTCCTAGAGGAGTAATGGAAAGTGCACATAACTCTGCTAATAACTGTGGTGTTGGTAATATCTCGCGCAGCCTAGAGGAGATGGCACAGTGCGCTGAGAGAGCGTATAGAAACGTAGTTGGCGTCGGAGTTATATATTATTTGAATGGCTTGGAGGCTGTGCTTCCTCACGTAGATAAGATTATCCGCACGGATACAGGCTATCGTTGGTTCAATGTAGCTGGAGATTGGATTGACTATGATCCAAAGGGGGTAATCCAATCCTATGGTGACCGAAATGGCGCTACAGCAAAATTTCTCTATGATGTTGACGGGAAAAGATCAGGTATCACTGACCGCTTCGATAATCAGGTTATCTGGTATGAATACGATACTGGCGGTAAGCTGCGTTACGTCCGGGATGCGGAAAACCATCAGATAGAATATCGCTATACCGGAGAACAACTTACAGAAGTCATCGATGTCAGGGGTTACGCGTGGAACTATTCTTACTCTGACGAAAAACTGATATCTATCCTTGATCCTGAGGGTCGTTCTACTGACATCGGATACGACAACACAGAGAAAGTGGCAAAAGTCGTATTGAGTGACTCAACTGGTTATGCGCTACAGACGAGTTATAGGTACGATTACGACAAGAATAAAAAAGAAT
>JAKSBO010000340.1 GCA_022361095.1 Desulfobacterales bacterium
ATTTTTCATTTTTTTTCATTAATTTGGGATCAGTTTCTGACCCGCTAGAAGAATCCGCCCTTGCGGAAAACATGATCGGGGGCCGGCCTGTCTCGGTGTCTAATACTATATTTGTTTTATGGCCTTTGAGCCGTGCTTTCTGGTGGCCGGTTAACGGTGCCGTTATATCGCAGGAAATGAAAAGGGAAAAAATGAAAATAATCTGAATAATTCTAACTATGTTTATTGTTTTTGAGAAAAATCGGTGCGTTAATTTTTTGGGATATACACGTAATTTGCAAAAAAAATTTATATCCATCTGATTACAGGCCTCTTTTAATGTTATTTTGCCGGTTCCTCAGTGCCGTTAACGTAACGGACCGGCTGCCGTAGCGGAAACCACTGCGCCTATTAAGATTGTTGCCTGGTGCTGATATCCCCTTTTTACAGGTTAATGATGTTCACCATAAGGGATGGATACCAGGGGCCGGCCGCAGCCCGACGGCATTCCTTGATATCCATGTGCTTTTATTTTTCTTTTTCCCGGCATAAAAAAGATTGATAACGTCATCAATTGTGACCCTATTCAGTAAATCGGGCATTGAGGCACACTTGCCGTTACACAAGCAGGCGCTTCCTTGGATTTCAGCACACAAAAATGCCCCGGGATTTCCTTGTCCTTAAACAATTTCATCAGGGTACTTGCGTTCATCGTACGGCGCCTAAACCTGGTCCAGGCCCTTATGTTTTGAAACCGGCCGCCAAAAAATGCGGGAAGATGGTGATGATATTCAATAAAGGTTTTATATTTAAGCGCTATGCGGGCCAAAGGCAAATTTATTCTTGTGGCAAATTTGAATCTTATTGGAAGGTTCAATCGGAACAATGCCCTGTAATAATGATCGGGATTGTTTTGATATGGGCCTTTAATACAATTCATGACATGCAGAAAAAGCATATAGGGTGTGAATTTTTGTTTACGTATAAACTTCTGCTTTGTTTTTTCTGTATCTGGGAATAGAATGGAGATGCAAAATTTTTTCAAGATGCTCAATTTGTCGGATGCATCTTGGGGAAGGCGGGTTCCATGCAGGGTTGATTGAAATTTTTCAGGCATTTTTCCTTCAGTCTTAATAGCAGTACTGCCTTACCAAATCAGAATGAACAGGATAAAGCATTTTGGATTCTCATCAAGGATACGGTCAACCTTTTTGAGTTCTTTATCCGGGTCTGATCAAAGCTGTCAACTGATCAATTGTCTGGTCAAAAAGTGAGGGCTGTGTTACTCTCCTTTATACATTTTGTGGCTCCTTTTTGGAGGGTAGTGATATGTTAACGTGTTGATCTCTATTATTGCATGGCATATCTCTTCCCTAAGATTGAGCCTGGGCGCCATAATCAACTGTTTTTATAAAATAAATTCTATAATCTAAACTACTAATTACTTATATTTACAAGGAGACACCAGATGCTGACGAGCGTTTAGTGTACCGACACGCAAAACAGAGCGGCGGGGTATGGTATCTTATGACGTATCATCCATTTTAGTCTCATTTATCTGTTGTTTTTTGCCGCATGTGTGCCATGTCGGATGGTGCGCTCTCCGGATTTTGATGGGGTTTTTTTAATCTCCTGCATCTGATCCGCTGCCGTCCGATCAGTGCGTCAATCCGGTACCGAACCCGATAAGTTGGAATTAACCAGGGAGATACCCCGCAAATTTCAGTCACACGGTTATGGCTGTAATCCGGGTCATAATCTAACGTTTCTATTGTGACTCCTTTTTAAAATAGCTGGTGTTAGGCTCTGAAGACAACCTAACATGCGAAAACATTAGGCTAAAAAAATGGCCTTGTCAATAATTAAGGTTAATTTTTTAGGTCTAATTATAATATCAAAATGACTTACCCCGGAAATAAAGACGAACAGTTTGCAATAAGAGTTTTCAATACAAGAAAAAGACTCGGCCTCAGCCAACTGCAATTAGCAAAAAAGATAGGTGCCAGTAAGGGGACAATACAAAACTACGAAGCCGGCTCTCTTCCAAGGGGTGAGTATGCTATTGGCTTGGCGGAAGTGTTTAATTGTTCAATTGACTGGTTGCTTACAGGGAAAGAAAAAGAGGCTGATAAACAAAACCTTCCATCTATAAGCATAGAATACCAGGATATAATCAAACAATTTTACAACCCTGCAACAGGGAAAAAAATTAATGAACAATTGGTCGTAATACAAAAAAACGAAAAAATTTATCAGGGTATCATAAATTTGATAACGGCGGCGTTTGAGACAGTCAAAGCCATAGAGGATAGCAAATCAGATCATACCACCCACCCTGGGACACCTCCCAGGGGATAATCTCCCCCGGAAGACGGCAACATATTCCTTGAACCGGCCGGATTTCGTTTTTTCTTTTTCAGGGGGTGTAAAGCCCCGCCCATACGGGCAAATACAGGGAGAGCGCCGGAAGCAGGGTCAGAATCACCAGGACCACCAGATCCATGAGGACAAAAGGGATGGCCTCCTTTGCAATGTCATCCACCTCGCAGCCGGCCAGGTTGGCTGCGGTGAACAGATTAACCCCCACCGGCGGTGTGGCCTGGCCGATGGCCAGGGCTGAAATGAAAATCACGCCGTAATATACCGGGTCAATGTTGAAGTTGCCCAGGACCGGGATCAGGATGGGCATGAGCAGATAGCAGATGGAGATGGCGTCCAGGATCATGCCCAGTGCAAAGAGCAGGATATTCACCAGCAGGATCATGACCACGGCATTGGGGGAGACCCGGATGATCAGGTCGGCCAGGGCGTCAATTACGCCTGTGACCGAAGCGGCCCAGGTGAATATACCGGCAAAGACCACGATGAACATGATCACCGAGCTGGTCACGGCCGCATCCACAAGGATGTGGATCAGGTCCCGCCATGTCAGGGACCGGTAGACCAGGGCCGCCACAAAAAGACTGTAAAATACCGCCACCACCGCCGCTTCCGTGGGGGTGAAAATACCCGTGTAAATCCCGGCCAGGACCACCACCGGGGCCATGACCGCCCGGATGGATTTTTTAAAGGCCCGGGCAAGTTCCCGGATGCTGCCCCGCTGTTTCAATCCTTTGTATCCCCGGCGGTGGGAAATATACCAGGCCACCAGGATGGTGCCCAGACCGGTGATGATCCCCGGGATGATGCCCGCCACAAACAGGGCACCCACGGATACCGAGGTGATGTTCCCGTAAATAATAAAGGCAATGGACGGGGGAATGATGATGGACAGGTCCGAGGCGTTGGCAATGGTGGCCCCGGAAAATGCCCGGCCGTACCCGTTCCTGAGCATGGGCGTCAGCAGGATCATGCCCACGGCCGCTGTGGTGGCCGGGCCGGAACCAGACAGCGCGCCCCAGAACATGCAGGTCAGGACGGCCACAATGGAGAGCCCGCCGGTCATCCGGCCCACCAAAAGTTCGAAAAACTCGGCAATGGTGGCGGCGAGTCCGGCCCGCTGCAGGATCACGCCGGCCAGGACAAAAAACGGGATGGCCAGCAGGGGAAACGAGGCGATTCCCGAGGCAAAGTTGACCCCCAGCATTTCCGCGCCCAGGTCAAAATAGATGATGGTGGCCGTGGCCGATACCCCGAGAGAGGTGCCGATGGGCGCGCCGATAAACATCAGGACAAAAAACAGGGCCAGGATCAATACGAATTCCACGGCTCAGACCTCCTCGTCCCTGTTGTCCGACAGCCGGTTTTTCGCATCCCTGAAAATACCCTGGAACACAAATACCGACAGCAGGGGCAGCCCGGCGTAATAGATCCACACCGGTATGCCCAAGGAGGCGGATTTGGCCTGGAACAGGGTGATCTCATCGGCAATGGCCTGGATCATGAACCAGTTGAGCACCAGGAAAAGAACGGCGGCCAGCAGGGAATACAACAGGACCGCCGCTTTTTTGAACCGAGGGGAAAAGCGGTTGAAAAAGGTGACCATACCCAGGTGGCCCCCCCGCTCAAAGGCAATGCCGATGCCGATGATCGTCATCCAGACAAAAAGGTTGATGGTGATTTCCTCGGTGGCGGCAAATGAGAAATGAAAAATATACCGGCTGAGTACGTTTAAAAACGCAATAACAGCCATCAGTGCCAGAAGGATCGCCACCAGCCAGTGGTCCAGCCGGATTCCCATGATCTTGATACCCAAGGTTTCCTCCAAAATGTTCTGCCCCGGCCGGCAGCCTTATGGCCCGTCCCGGAGCGGTTCTAACGTATTGCTGCTGGCAGCGATTATTTTTTCATATCCGCCACTGCTTTTTCATACAGATCCGCACCGATTTTGGGCACCCATTTTTCCTTGACCGGAAGGGTGGCCCGGATAAATGCCCGGCGCTGATCCTCGGTCAGGGTGTTCACGGTCATGCCTTTTCCGGTCATATACGCCACGGGATCAGGCACCGCCATGGTATAACCGAACTCGTTTTTAAGAATGTCCAGGGAGACACCGCCGTCCAGGCCGGCCCTGGCCAGTGCGGTTTCAAACCGGCCCGCTTCTTTGGCTGCCGCCAGGATGGCCTCCCGGATATCTGCGGGGAACTTTTTCCACTGGCGCTGGTTCCAGTAGAAAATCAGGGGATCCACCAGGTAATTCCACAGGGTGGCGTATTGATGGTATTGGTGGATCTGAACCGGGATCAACACGCCGACCGGATTTTCCTGGCCGTCCACAACCCCCTGCTGGAAACCGGCAACCGCATCTCCCCAGTTCATGTTCACCGGGTCGGCGCCCAGGGCCCTGAAGGTATCCAGGAACATGGGATTGCCCACCACGCGGATCCGCAGGCCTTTCATATCATCAGGGGTTTTGATGGCGATTTTGGAATTGGTGATCTGGCGGAATCCGTTTTCCGCCCAGGCCAGGGGGGTCAGGCGTTTTTTCTCCATGGCGCTGAACACGGCGGCACCTGCGGCCCCGTATTTGACCTTGTCCAGGTTTTCAAAGGTGTTCAGGAAAAACGGCAGATGAAAAATATTGGCCTCGGGAATCACCGGACTGATGTTGATGGTGGAATCCAAAGCGCAGTCGATCACGCCCTTGGCAACCATCTGGGAACTTTTAAGCTGTGCCCCCTTGAGCAGGGCGGAGCCGAAGTAGGGTTTGATATTGATTTGGCCGTTGGTTTTTTCCCTGACCAACTCGGCGAATTTCGTAGCGCCCATGCCCCAGTAGAATTTGGGCCCCACGGTCACCTGCATTTTATACTCTTTTTTGTATCCGGCTGCCTGGGCAACCGCCGTGGTGAGGAAAATCAGCCCTGCCACAAGGACTGCCGCCGCCCTTAACGTTTCTTTGCGGTTCTTCATCGTTTTTTCCTTTAAGCTTCTATGGTTAAAAATGAGGTGCTTTTTTACCATGAGATGTCGGGCGGAATCAAGTTATGATTCAAATTAGTTGCACTTAAGGTAAACCAAATTCGGCAAGATCAGAATTCCGCCGGATAAAACGTTCTTTGTTCAAATTTTCAAGTCCCAAAGAGCAACCCGGATGTCTCACGAAAAACTTCAGGTGCCCGGAAAACAACCTGTGGGAAAAGGCAACTATTGAAGAGTTATTCTATAGGGTGCCTCTAATAAGAGGGGGCAGTCGCCTGATTCGGTATAAATGCTGTTACCCTGTCTGTACGGGGCTTCAGGCTTGACACTTTTCCATCTGTCTGGTAGGAAAATCAGATACGGATACATCAAAACCTGTTCAGGCAACCGTAACATCTATTTTAAGTCCTTAACATGTAAACAATCATTCTTTATAACAGCCACGGGCTGACCTGACATATCAACTGCCAGGCTCAGCCCACAACAAAGTTTGAAAGATCTTAGTAACTTACACAGACTTTCTTATAAAGGAGGACACATCATGGTTCACCGGTATCTTTACGCCCCCATATGTATTGTCTTTATTGCGGCATTGCTCAGCGTTTCTCACATGGCCGCCGCCGCTGAAATCCCTTTGCATGCAAAAGATGCATCCGGGTTCGGCTCAGAGGGGTTTCCAAGCAGTTTTGTGGTGCCCTATGCGTTGGGCGAAAGACAGAACACAGATAATTTAACCCTTTTTGACGCTGATAATCAGCCTGTGCCTGCCCAGTTTTCAGTGCTGAGCCGCTATTGGCACCTTGACAATTCGATCCGGTGGCTTCGGGTGTTTTACCAGCCCGATATTGCACCCTATACCGGTCCTGAAACCGGTATCAGCGAATATACCATCCGTGATCTGCCCAACACGACGGCCCCCGCCCACCCGGTTACGGTTACCACAGGCGCCTCCGGCTATACCATCGGAAACGGCCTGATCCACCTGGACATTTCAACAGCACCCTTTTCAATTGTGACACCGGCGGGAAATTTGACCGCAGAACTCATGGACAGAAAAGGTGCCGTACAGGCCTCTTTTGACCGTGGCGATATTGAATTTGAAATTGAAACCCAGGGTCCGCTGGTCACCACGATAAAGGCCAGTGCCCCGACCCTTTACCGGGGCCCGTATGTGGATGATCAGGGGCAAGACCTGGAAAATGAGCCCCATGACATCCTGCACGGATGGGCCCTGCGTGTTTCGGTGTTTGCGAACCACGCTTATGTAAAGGTTGATTTCCAACTGCAAAACGCCGCAAAAAATATCGTATATTCCGGCCCGCTCTATTTCAACAGCATGAACCTGGTGGTGGACGGCAATGGCCCCGGGACAAGTCAATCCGTCCGGTCCGTTATCTGTGACGGCAGCACCCCCACCGATTATGACACGGATGCCAAACTGATGACCCCGACCGTGTCCGGTGCGATCCAATACTTCCATGAAACCTGGCCCAACGGACTAAAAACGGATTCGGAAGGGAATTTCATTGTTGAATTCTGGCCCGAATGGAGCGCCCAATACCTCAACACCTTCCAGGGGGCCGCAGGGGTTACCCCGGCAATACAGGCAAAGTTCAGCGATACCGGGTTATACTGGCTTGAAGATATGCAGCACACCGTAAAAACCGTTTTGCTGCACTTTGGCAGCCCCACCAACCAGGAGATGGCCGCACTGGCGGCGCAGCTTGACTGGCAGCCCGCAACCGTGCTGCCCGCAGCCTATTATGATCAAACCAGGGCCACCCTGGATATGGGAGGAGCTGTACCGGAGTTTAAGCCCCCGGTCCAGGATCATACCCGCAGGGGATACCACATTAACTGGGAGGAAAAGAAAGATCCCCAGAGCCGGCTTTACAGTTTTGGGTGGGATAACTTCGGGCTGGACGTGGAACGAAAATTCGCCCCGGCCATGGCAGGCGGCTATCCTTATTATCCCGCACGTTTTGTGGCAACGGGCGAACCGCTGGCCTTTTATAAGCTGCTCCAGTTTGCCAGGGGGGAACTCAATATCCGTCCCCAGTGGATGTCCGGATACAAATATGCCCAGGACGCTCAGATGCTGGCGCTCAACCAGGGGCCGTATTTTGGTTTCCAGTGGCGGAAGTTGAATCCCCAGACCCAGTTTGCCTTTGACTATCTCCCGGACTCCTGGCAGGACGTAAAACCCCGGGATGACCAGCACGGTTGGTTCTCCCATGTGGCTTTGGCCTATGCCCTGACCGGTGATCCCTGGATAAAAGACTGGTATGAGTTCATCGGTGAGTTTCGTAAAAGCAAACTGGACCGGACCGATGCCTATCCGGACCAGAGCCACCGGGGTATCGGCCATGCCGTCAACCATGCCCTGGATGCTTACAAGGCCACGGGCGATGCCGAACTGGCAACCCTGTTTGATCAATACAAAACCCTTTACCTGATGCCCGCCCGCCACCCGGACAACGGCATCCTTTATTTTCCCTATTCG
>JAKSBO010000831.1 GCA_022361095.1 Desulfobacterales bacterium
AACGTATTGAACCCATGACCTGCCGTTATCGACCAAATGTTATGAACCACAAGATCTTGTGGTTGGCTTTATTTCGAAAAATGAGGGCTAATACCATAAGTACGGACCTCGCTATTACTTATTTGTGTCAGGAAGATCATCCGAATGCCTTACCTGATATCAATCGTTTTCTGATGTTCAATCAAAAAATTCTCCAAGAAGTTTATTCTTTTCAAATTCAAACTCATCGTCGACCATTTTTTCAGACTCTTTTTTTTGTTCAAGCTCTTTAAGTCTTTTTTTGATTCTATTAAGTTTATCTCTTTTGAAATGTGAGCGGTATTTGAATGTAATGGCAACAATCAGAGGAATAAGAACCCATCCGACAGGGTTGAGAATCAGATTACCAAGTATCCATGTAAGCACCATGAATATTCCGAATCCTGACAGTTCCATCATTATGAGTACCAAACCGGCCAGCAGAGCGGCAGTAAAAGGATGCTTTGGGTTTTTGATAACCTCTTTCCATTCCTCTCTATTCTTCGGAAGCGTATCTTTAAGGCTGACAAGAGTTTTTGCGATTTTTCCTGTCGAGTCCTTCATTTTCTTTTTTGTAGATCCATACAATTCAGAGCCTTTATCCAAAATATTCTCTTCCCATTCACACTGCCTACATTTCAGTTTTAATGATGAAATAGTTATGGTTTTAGGCTTAATAAACAGTGCAAGTCTCCCTTCACATTTTTCACATGACAAACCGAAAAGATCAAATTGCATTATGCTACCTATTTTTGTTAATCATAAAAGGCTAACAGTTAATTAGGCAGAATGGCCAACATGATAATAAGCCAATTCTGACTGTTCGTTTTTAGATGAAACGGTTTGAAGCAAAAATTCAACTAAAGAGAGAGTATCCTGACTGCCGCCTGGATGGCAAGGGAGAATTGAGATCCTGCATTCTGATTTTACCGGGAGCTACTTTGATTTGTTATTGGTGAGAGCATCAGGATCTCTCATAGGCCGGTTAAATACCATGATTGTTCAGGTTTGTTTTTCACAATTGATTCTCATTCAAGCTTACTATTTACATCCGGTTAATTGGCTGTTATTTGAGGGGTTATCCTGTTTTAATTTTTGCTCTGGATAACATTACAACCTCGGACATTAACAGGACAAACTACAGAATTACTCGTTCGCTTCAAAAGATGGAAATGAATGGGCTAAATGGATGCATGTTCAAAAAAACAAAAAGGAATTGATACCAGTCAAACATTGGAGCCAAAAGAATTATAGACATTAGTAATATTTGCGCAAGAGTGGGTTGAGTTGTGTAATCCTATGATATTTATTAAATTTTTACTCACTATTCGAAGGATTTCGAAGGATGTGGAAGTTACACCCACCATGATTGTGCTTCTTCAAAGAGTTGATGCATATGTTTTAGACATTCTTTATATTTATTGATAGAAATCTCAGAAAGCATCTCTATATAACGATCCAACTACCAAATGACAAGTTAATACTATGAAAATAATTATTAATAATGATGAAATATCCGCCGAAGAAAAATCCAAAGAAGTCAGGACTGACTCAATAAAGAACATAATCAGAGTTATACAAGTCACAACAGGTGAAGCTGTTTTCGCGAATGACCAAGACTTTCATATTTTTGAAATCAGAAATGAATTCTGGGTTCCACAATCAATCATTATAGAAAATGATCTAAATGATATTGAAAGTTGGTGCAGTAACCAAAAAATCAGGTATGAAACCAAGCATTTTGATTATCCGCCAAAGGCATTTTGGAAAAAACGTTTTTTAATTAAATATGCTGTTGTTTCACCAGGAATTTACAGTAAAAAATCTGTAACGGAAATTTAATGGAGGCTCATATATGCAAGATTATACACTGGAAATCAGCAACCAAACAGGAATAAATCAGAATAATACCCTGCTGTTGCCTGCAAAAAATGAAAAAGATGCTGCTCTGTTTTTGGAGTCATTGCAGGACAATAATATAGACTTTTTTGGAACTGGATACAGAATGTGGAATCTGGGTATTTCAATTCCACAAATTCGTAGCGAATATATACATTTTGACAAGCTATTAGCGAATCGTCTTAAAATCCGAATGGAGCAAGGCATATATTCTACTAACGACCTTGCAAAATGGGTAGTGGATGAACGAACCAAGATAGCCCGGCGTTTACGTTTGAAGGGAATGGCCCGGCAGGGTCTGCCATCCTTTATAATCTATGAAACGAGAGATGTGTTAAAATATGGAATGGGAGGCAGAACTTACCCCAATATGGTTAATTATGCTCAAAAAAAAGGATATAATGCCGTGGCTCAAGCAGATCAATATCTGCTCAAAAGTGCTACACGTCCGAATACTAAAATATCTTCTGCATCACTTAAGGTGGGTAAATACCTAAAAAATGGAGGGCGTGTTGGTGTAGTGGTTGGTGTAGCCTTGTCAACTCATACAATTTTAACTGCTGAAGAAAGTCAGTTAGAAGTAGTCATTTCCCGTGAAGCCGGAGGTATTATTGGTGGATCGCTCGCCACCAGTGCTACCGTAGGTGTTTGTCTCGTTTTCGGCATAGTTACCGGGGGGTGGGGACTATTAGCCGTTGGCCTTATAGCTGGAACAGGAGGAGGTATTATAGGAGGGTATTTGGGCGAAAAAACCTATCATTATATAGGTCCAAATGTTGTTACCGGAACTGCTAAAGAAGGAGTGATAGCAGCGAAATATATTGTTCGGCCTAATTGGGATACCCATAATATAAGATGTATACCTGCTCACTAAAAATTTTAAATCGCTATTGATGAATTTTTCTTGGAGCGATCTTTAAAAATAGTTGGCAAGACTGAACAACAGGATACAAATCTTTGTATACAGCCCTATAATAGTCTCGAAAAGCAATATGGTTCAAATTTTGAAACATAATTCAATCGAACCATTTTCTGCACCTGACCGATGTTCCCCTGCACTGCACACCGTCAGGTGAGAAATACATTCAGGTAACAGCCAAGGCGAGCCTTGTGTCTATCAGTGCTTAGTTTCAAGGTTTTCGGTCCAGCACAATATATATGGGTGGGCCTCCTGTTCAGTATCAAAATAAAACTTATATTTTTAGGCTCCGTATGAGTCATTTGAAAGTTGGCATCAAGCACTATAAAATAAACCTGGCAGGCGCCTGTTTATAAGCAAGGCCCAGTTCAATACGGTCCAGGGCCGTCTGGTTTTCATTGGGAAACCGGTATCCTTCATAGTCATGGTGGAGGACCAGGTCTCCCGATGCTGTGCGCCAGTAGTTACCCATGTGGTCAAACATCGGGGAGCCGGGGGCGGGGCTGAAGTGCCGGGACCGGAAATCAGAGTAAACTTAAAAGCAACCCGCTCAAAGGAAAACTAGGGAAACAACGATTAATCCGGAAGGCATCTTTGCATTTGCAACACCAAGAGATAAAGCATGACTAATTTCTCAAACCATATGTTGTTGTCCGGGGGCTGGTGGTCAATGTGATCGCTTTATTCCGTAACGTTGTCTCCTTTGTCCAATATTGCCAGTGCCTCTTTAAATTTATACCGTTTGACCAGGGCTTTTAACTCCTCGTGCCCGGTCAGTTCTTCAAGCAAAGGGGCATAGAGATTTTTCCGCCTGGATTTTAGTGCGGGTTTGAGTTCCTGAAGCACTTGGGCCTCCCGTTCTGCGGAAAGGGGTTCTTCCTCTGTCGTTAACTCTTCTTCAAATTTAATTGTCCGTACTATCTCATCGCAAACAAGACGTAATTGTTCCTGAAAAGCGGCAAGATTTTCAACAGTGGGATCATCTTCCAAGGTTGTGGATACCTCACTGAGCTTTTTTGCACCAATGGCAGCGCTGAGTCCCTTGATCGTGTGGATGATCCGCTTAAAATCCGATTCCTCAAGAGCGGTTTCCAAAGTGGCATACTTGTTCGCAAAATCACCCAGCAGCTTTTTATAGAGTGCTGCATCCCCCACGACCCTTGACAGACCGGCGTGGGTATCAACATGGATCATTTCAGGCAATGCGCCGCCTGAATCCGCTTCCGGTTCCGCTTCACCGGGCACAGCGGCTGCCTCACATTTTTTACTGATGTACTTGAGCAGTGTGGCAAATAGTTTTTCCACATCTATGGGCTTATTGATGTGCTCCTGCATCCCGGCCTCTTTTGTTTTGGCAATATCGCTGACCAGCGCATTGGCGGTCAGCGCAATGATGGGAAGGGAACTGTTTTTCTTTCGGATCAAGCCTGCGGCTTCATACCCATCCATATCCGGCATCTGGATATCCATCAGAATCAGCTCATATTTATTGGGTTCCGCATCCACCATTTCAACCGCTTCCCTGCCGTTGACCGCATCAACGATCAGGATACCGCTGTGGGAAAGCATGCCATGAACGATTTCACGGTTCATGCTGTTGTCTTCGGCCAATAGTATCGTGCTGCCGCCCAGGGTCGTGAGCTCATTTTTAAGCGAGGAGTTCTGGACCGTTCTATGGTATTCCTGTTTGATTTTTTCACCGAACGCCTCCATGATCACATTGTAAAACAGGGACGGATTCACGGGTTTTTGCAAAAAAACCTCTATGCCCTGCTCTTTGGCGGCATTCAGCAAACTCTCCTGGCGATAGGCCGAGACCATGATGATGGTGGGCGGAAGATCCCGGCATTGTTCCCGGATCTTCTTCGTGGTTTCTATCCCGTCAAGTTCCGGCATCTTCCAGTCCATCAGCACCAGGTCAAAGGCCTGTTTCTGCCGGCAGATCATGGCAATGGCCTCTTCTCCGCTGTCGGCCGTTGTGACACTGATATTGAACCCTTTGAGCAGGCGGGTCAGTATCTTTTGCCAACTGGGGGTGTCGTCCACGATCAATACCTTTTTGCCCGGGAATTGCCGGAGGCTTTTGGGCTTGCTCTCCTGCTCCCTCAGGGTCACTTCAAATGTAAAGGTACTGCCCCTGCCGGCCTCGCTTTCAACACGGATACGGCCGTTCATCATTTCCACAAGCTGTTTGGAGATGGCAAGCCCCAGACCGGTCCCGCCATACTTGCGGGTCGTGCCGGCATCCGCCTGGGAAAAGGATTGAAAAAGGCGGGACTGCTGTTCGGGTGTCATTCCGATACCTGTATCGCACACCTTGAACCGGTAACGGTCCTGTTCCGGGCGGGTGATATAAATACCCACCTCTCCTGCCCGGGTGAATTTTACAGCATTGTTGGCAAGGTTTGTGAGCACCTGGCCCAGCCGCAGGGGATCACCGTGAAGACTCATATTCATCCCCTGATCATAGCTGACGACAAACTCCAGACCCTTTTCACCGGCTTTGAGTTCCACCAGGGTGGTGACGTTATCGATGACGGTATACAGATCAAAATCAATTTCCTCAATGGTAAGCTTTCCCGCCTCGATCTTGGAAAAATCAAGAATGTCGTTGATCAGTCCCAGCAATGAGT
>JAKSBO010000637.1 GCA_022361095.1 Desulfobacterales bacterium
AGCAGGGTGTGGTAATCCCGAAGGCCCCCAAATCCGGATTTAAGGTCCGGGGAGACCAGATAGGAAGAATCCCCGAAATCCTCCAGGCGTTTCTCCCCGTTTTCGTACAAATAATTCAGGGTCGGCTTCAGGTGCTTTGCAGCGAGCTGCTGCCGGAATTTTTCCATGAATTCCGAATATATCAAAGAGGCACCGCAGATAAACCTGGCATCAAGCACGGTGGTCAGGATATCAAAACGCTCAAAGGACATTTTAATACATTCATTAATACTCCGGACCGCATACCCGACTTCAAACCTGGCGTCCCATAAGGGGTACAAAAGTTCCTGGACAAAGGCCTCCACATCCGGCGGAATGGCTTTATCAAAAAGGATAAGCAGATCGATATCGGAATGGATACACTGTTCTTTTCTTCCGTAGCCCCCCAGGGCGATGATAGCAAAAGGACTACCCGAGATAACCATTTTCCTGGCGGCAATACTCTTCTCAAACACCCGGTAAAAATATTCATCAAGACGGGTAGTCATCTTTTCCAGGAAATTCGATTCTTTCCCCTGGAGATACTGATCTATCAGCTCTTGTTTCTGTTCAATTAATAATTTGGCTTCAGGACTGTCCATGTCTTTTTAGTATCTTTATTTTGACTTTTAATAATGTCCTTTTCCGGTAAACACACCAGACCAAAACTAAAACAGCGGGTCTCATCACTGTCTGCATCCGGCAATAACAGATTGCAATGGATGTGCCAGCCTTTTATTTTCAACGGGTTATAAAGCACTCATGCGATTAAACTCCGTAATTCAGCGAAATGGTTAAAATTTATTACAGTAATGTCTGTTTCGAAATACACTATATTACGTTTTTGTAACCATCGCCAGATGTGAACCTAAAAATAAGCAGGCGGGTATGTGGTATGTCAACTATTTGAAAAAGCATGAATAATCAGCCAGGCACATGGGAGTGCTTGGCTGTGGGAATACTGAAAGAAGCGGCGGATAAATACCACTAATCGTTATCTATTTTCTCAGGCTCCTTTTCTTTGTCGTCTTCAATGGGCTCTTTTGTTGCTTTTTTGAAATTTTTAATGCCCTTTCCTAAACCGGCACCGATTTCAGGCAACTTGCCCGCACCGAATATAATAAGGATAATCACCAGAATTATTATCAACTCCGGCATTCCTAGACCACCAATCATGATTCAAGCTCCTCGTTTTGTTCTTGGTGTTACTGTAAAAATTCATCAAATCAGGTCATTAGCATTTAACCTGTTCGAAGTCAATCATTAAGGATTCATATGAGCATACCACGACATTACAGTTTTGTAACAAACTATTTGGGTTTTATTTAATGCGGATCATAATTGTTTTGATACAACAGCAAGCCTGCCGGAAACTAAAATGAAATACGCAACATATAGATAATGCCCGAATGAAAACCTGGAAATTTCAAGCCGACACTAGGTATTAACCATTGACTATCAAAACCCAGCCTGTTACCCAAACGGATCAGGAAGAATCCTTTTCAACAAATTCTACTTAACGGAGACCCAATGACAACACATAAAGACGCACGGTTCCAAGGGGCCCAAAAATATGTACTCGACCCTGAACTTGCATCCATTGTCAACATATCCATGGCCCTTGAAATGCCCCTGCTCCTGAAAGGTGAGCCCGGTACCGGCAAAACCATGCTGGCCCATGCCATTGCAGACACCCTGGACATGCCGCTGATTATTCTCAACGTCAAGTCCAGCATGAAACTTGTGGAAGCCCTCTATCAGTACGATACCCTTACCCGCCTTAATGATTCCCGGTTCGGAGACTCCACAAGGGATGTCAGCAATATTGACGAATATATAAAGATGGGAAAAATCGGCCAGGCATTCTGCGCAGAAAAGCGCACTGTCCTTCTCATTGATGAAATCGACAAAGCAGATACGGATTTCCAGGATGACATGCTTGATGTCCTGGACCAGATGCAGTTTGACATCATTGAAACGGATAAAACCGTAACCGCCGTGCACAGGCCTGTGATCATCATCACATCCAATGCAAAAAAAGACTTATCCGATCCCTTTCTCGGCCGGTGCAATTTTCACCACATTGCATTTCCCAACCCCAAAATGATGCGCAAAATTATCCAGGTCCACTTCCCGGACATTGATTCAAAACTGGCGGAAAATGCCATTAACGCATTTTACGCGGCCAGGAATATTGACGGCATAGAAAAGAAACCCGCCACCCGGGAACTGATCAACTGGATACGGGCGCTCCAGGCAGATCCGGACTTCAGGGCCCAGGATCTTCTCAAGGGCGGACTGCCGTTTTTAGGCGTGATGTTTAAAAAAAGCCCGGACTATGAACAGGCCAAAAACATGACCGGCCGGCCCAGACGGTTTTAAGGATCCATCCATGTTTCTCAAATTCTTCTACACATTAAAGGATGTGGGCGTACCGGTCTCCCCCACATCTTTTCTGACCCTGCAAAAGGCCCTTCACCATGGACTGATTACAAGCCTGGATGATTTTTACACCTGTGCCCGGGCTGTGCTGGTGAAAAGCGAGCGGTACTTTGATCTTTACGACCAGGTGTTTGCCTATCACTTTGACGGGGTTCCCCTGCCCGAGGACGAGGGCTTTGAAATCGATCAGATGGCACAGGCCATGCTGGATGAATGGCTGAAAAATCCCAAAACAATGGCAGAGGCCCTGAACGTGGATGAAAACGCCTTGAAAAAACTGACCCCCGA
>JAKSBO010000795.1 GCA_022361095.1 Desulfobacterales bacterium
CCTCCTTTGGCTTTCAGCTTCTCAATCAATTTTTCAATAATTTCATCGGTGGAGCCTTCAAGCATTTCAGCACCATCGCCCAGATCAGGTACAAAATAATCCACACGCTTGGTCTTTGCACCGGCTTCGCCTAGGCTGCCGGCGTCCACACCAAGGTCACCGGCACCTTTTACGGGAATCTCAACACTGGCCACTTTACGGATACCGCGGATACCGACATAACGGGGTTCGTTGATACCGGTCTGAATGGAAAGCACGCAGGGCAGTTCAATTTCGTTCATCTCCTGGTTGCCGCCTTCGATCTCCCGACCCACTTTAATTTTGCCGTCACCAGGTTCAATTTTATTCACCAACGACGCATAAGGGTAATCCAGCATGGCTGCGAGCATGCCGCCAACCTGTCCCGCACCTTCATCGGCCTGGGCACCGGTGAGAATCAGGTCATACTTGCCTTTTTCAACTTCAGCTTTGAGGATGGCGGCAATACCCTTGCCGTCAGATCCTTCAAAGGCGTCATCACAAAGCAGAACACCGTTATTGGCGCCCATGGCCATTTCACGCCTGAGAACTTCTTCGGCCTCGTCATCGCCGACGGTGACAACAGTGATACTGCCGCCCAAATTGTCCACGATCTGAATGGCCTCTTCAACGGCATAATTGTCCCACTCGTTCACGGAATAGACCAAATCATCACGATCCAGATCATTGCCTTCGGAATTGAGTTCAAATTCGTTCTCAGCAGTATCCGGAACGCGTTTGACGCACACCAAAATTTCCATTACTTCCTCCTTAAGCTCGTTTTTTGGATCTGCCGGGCCAATGAAATCACCCGCCCGGCAGATAAGGTATAGTTATGCTAAATGTTCCTCAATTAATTCCGTAAAATCAACAGCTTCCATCTCGCCTTCTTTTCCGGCCACCTTAATGGCATCCTGGATATTCACCAGACAGAAAGGACAGGCCGTGACAATCACATTGACACCGGCTTCGGCTGCCATATTGACCCTGAGAACCCCCATGCGGGTCTCCTCTTCGGGTTCATAAAACAGCATCAGGCCGCCGCCACCGCAACAAAAGGAGCGATCACGACTTTTTTCCAGCTCTACCCGGGTCAGGCCGGCAATGGCATCCAGAGCCTGTCTCGGGGATTCATAAATACTGTTGTGGCGGCCCAGATAACAGGGATCATGGTATGCATACACGTTACCCCGGTCTTTGCACGGTTTCATGGACAGTGCACCGGATTCAATCTTTTCGGCCACAACTTCACTGATATGTTTGACAGGGGGCAGGCCTGTGTAATCTTTTTTCAGCGCATTCAGGGCATGGGGATCGGCCGTAACAATCTGCTTGACACCGGATTCAAGAATGGCTTCGGTGTTCCGGGCTTTAAGTTCCTGGTAAAGCATCTCTTCACCAAACCGGATCACTTCGTTGCCGCTGTCTTTTTCACCCTTGCCCAGGACGCCGAAATCCACACCGGCTTTTTCAAGGATGATAGAGGTTCTGCGGGCAATTTCCTGAATATTGTCGTCATAGGAGGTAATACTGTCTACAAAGTAAAGGGTATCGGCCGTATCTTTACCCAGATCTTTGACTGTATGGGTTTGTGCAAAGTCTTTTTCCTTGGCCCAGTCGGCACGCTTTTTCTCCATTTTACCATAAGGATTGCCGCGCTTTTCAAGGGCTTTAAGGGGTTTTTGCAGGGACTGGGGCACCATGCCCTCATCCACCATGCCGCGGCGTAAATCAACCATCTTATCGATGTATTCGATCCCCAGGGGGCATTCCTGCTCACAGGCACCGCAGGTTGTACAGGACCAGATTTCATCTTCCGTATAAATGTCTTCGACCAGCAGTTTGCCGGATTTATAAATCACACCGGACTTGATGGGATAATTTTTAAAAATAAGATCCCTGGCCTTGATAGTGATAAACCGCGGGGACAACGGCCGGCCGGCAGCATTGGCAGGGCACTGGTCGGAACAGCGGCCGCAGTCTGCACAGGAGTAAAAATCAAGCATATGCTTCCAGGTAAAATCCTCAAGGTGTTTAACACCAAAGGATTCAAGATTGTCCAGTTCCTCATCGGAAACACCGTATTTAACCGGTTTGATATTACCTGTTTCTACCCGCATGAAAAAAACATTGAAAATAGAGGTGATGACATGGAAATGTTTTCCTAGGGGTAAAAAGCAAAGAAAAAAGAAAAAGGTCAGATCATGCACATAATACATCAGGATATGCAGGCCCTGAAGGGTTTCCAGGGGGGCCGATTGAAGTGTCTTTGAGAAAATCCAGGCCAGGGAAAACAGTGCAGGGAAGTGGGCTTCACCCCCTGCCTGGTAGTTGTAGGCGGCGGCAGACGCTTCAAACAAACTTTCCGAAATCATCAGGGTGGAGATGATACCCAGAACAAAAACCGCTTCTGCCGTGTGATCATGGCCATATTTTTCAGGCACGACATAACGGGCAGGCTTTTTAATGCCCCGGCGCCAGGCCGCGATGATACAGGCCACAAGAACGGCAGTGGCGGCGTAATCTTTCAGGACGTTATAAACAGTGCCCAGGCCGCCGTCCAACCCGGGAAATACAAATCCGTCAAAGAGGCCTTCGATAACAAGGCTTGTGGAGCGGATGGAAAGGATTAAAAAACCTGCAAAGATAATGATGTGCAGGACACCTGCCTGCATATATCTGGGCTGGCGGATCTGTCCCAACCAGACAACGATCAGATTTTTTATCCGCTCCGGAATATTGTTTAAACGATAGTCTGGATTTGCCCGGACAAGAGGTGCGATTCTCCGGGCCATAATGTAGGTAAACAACCCTACACCAATTACCGGCAGAAGAAATGAAAAAATCACTGTTGGAAAAAAACCGAACAACAAATAGTTTGCCGGAGCAATGATCATAGACATACGAGATTTACCTCCATATTACATTTAATTTATTGAATTCAGGCTCCGTGTGCTTTAATAAACATCTACTTGGGCGTCAAGCAAAAAGCAAAAATTTCAGTTCAACGCAGCTATCCCTTACCAGAGATATCTGGTAGGAAAAAATCTTATTTTTTCTACTTGAAAAGGTTTAGATTCAGCCCTCCCGGACCCCCGTCATAAAAAGATCAACCAGCGGATCGGCCATGGTTCCAAGATCGTAGCGTCCCTGGGCATTGACCCAGGTGGAAATTACACCCTCCACAGCCCCGAGCATAAAGCGTTTCACAAGACCGACAAAAAGATCCTGCCGCATGCTGCCCTCAATCTGGCCCTGCTCTATAATATCGGATAAAAGATCGAGGTACATTTTTGAAATATTCTTAACCTGGGACTCAATATCCCTTAGATATCTCACCTCTGATTGAAAAATGGTGGCCATGTTTTTATCGCTTTGAAACTCATCAAGATGACAGCGGATCAGATTTCTCAACTTGCTTTCCGCATCTGTGCCCTTGGCAACGGCAGCATTCATTTTTTCAAACACCACATCGGTTTTAAAACTCAGATACTGGTAAAGGATATCATCCTTGTTTTTGAAATATAGATATAACGTACCGTCCGCCACCCCGGCCTCAGCAGCAATCTGTGAAATGGTAGCCCTGTAAAAACCATGTTCCGCAAACACTGCCCCGGCACTGTTTAAAATTTTATGATATTTTTCGGACTTGCTTTTCTGCAAACGTGTTCATCCTTCTGTTACCTAAATGAATAACGGATCATCCGACTGACAATGGGTTCGTGCAAACTAACAACAGATCCGCGCAAATGTCAAGCCTTGGGGTACCCCATGAAGCCAACACCATTTCACAAATATACTTAATAGTTACAAATCATTACATGGCACAAACTTTTTTTCACACCCGGGTCGGTCCGTTCATGCCCACCACCCCAAAAGCCATGAACATTCATTCATTTAAAATTTCTCATTTTATGACTGTCCAATAAAAAAATATGTTCATTTCTTTTATTGAATTCAATTTTAGGTTATTTTAGTCTGAATAATTTATGACTCCTAACCATTCTCTACCTAAAATATATTACTTACATACATACGGGAGGATTTCATCATGACCCATTCACAATCCGAAGAATACCGCAAATTGCTTGATTACGGCAGACCCCCAAATGTGAAAAAGTGCTTCCCCCACTCAAAGGCACTCATTGTCAGCGGCAAATATATTGACCGCGCCATGCTGGCCAAAGGGGGCTGCATGACCATTGCAGCCAACGGCAGAAACGCCTTTGTCATAAAGGGAACCCTTGCCGCAGCCCAGCGTGCCAACGCTGCCGTCATTATTGAAATTGCGCGTTCCGAAGGCGGTACCGGGGCCTATTGCGCCACCAGCCTTTGGAACATTGCAATGCAAACCGATGCGTATATGAATGAAATGGGGATCACCATTCCTGTGGCCGTTCATGCTGACCATTTTGGGATTAAAAAAGAAG
>JAKSBO010000021.1 GCA_022361095.1 Desulfobacterales bacterium
CGGGGCCGGGGCATCCCCGGACACCATCATCTCTTCCGGGGGGGCATAGCTGCCGTCGGTGCTGAAAACGGAAGGGTCGGGGTCGTCTTCCTGAAAAAAGCGGGCCAGCGTGACCACGGGCGTATCATTCACCCGGATTTCCAGGTCATCCCCCAGACGTTTGATGACCATCCCTTCAGGGGCCTGGCCCGTGTCCGGATCCCTGAGGGTGTAGCAATGGCCGGGAAGGGCCTTTATATCCAGTGGACCGGTCAGATTCAGGGGGTATTCTTTTACGCTCTCTTCTTTTTTAACGTATAAAATCAGCATGTCTCTCCTTTGGAAACTGGGGGTTCCGGGACCCGGCGGTTCTATCTTTTTTACCGGGGCGGATCTGGGCCTGCCGGTATTTACTATCAATTACAGAAAGAAATTCCATAAGGCAACTGCATTGAAATGGATGAATGTTGAAAGAGTTGGATATTGGATGAAAACCGCTGCAGGTGCGGAAAATCCGGTCCGTCCCTCCCTTTGAACCGGACTTTTGACTTCGCCTTCTGCCCTGTATTTTAAATTGGGCGCATTCCCATTTTCCCGGTTACCATAAATCAGGGCGCTGGAACTGCCTGAAACAAATGGCAACCACGCACAATCCGGTGCCGGCGGTATGACCATTGAAAACGGGAATGCGCCCTTTTCAATTTTTCCCTTGTATGGTATGGTCCTTCCGGCCCAATGACGAGGACACTATGGAAGATCAAACCTTTATTCTGGAAGAACGCAGCCCTTTATTGTGGATGGAGGAACACCCCCCGGTTTACGTCGGGTCCGCCGGGCATCTCCGCCAGCCCCCGGGGCCTGTGATGTACCCCATGACTGCCTATTATATCGGCATTATCTGGGGCGTCGCGGGCAAGATGCGGGTCCACACCCCCGAGGGCGCCTATGAACTGGTGGAAAATACGGTCTGCCTCCTGGCCCACGGGACCCGGTTCTCCGTGGAGGTGGATTCGCCGCTGGGGGAGTTCATCTATTTTTCCATTGACGGCCCCGGCACCCGGGGGCTTCTGGATCAATACAGCCTCTGGGAAGGCCTCTTCCCCGGAGGCCCCCCGCCCATGGGCTGCCTGAAACAGATGATTTCGGTTCTGCCCAGGACCGGGGAACGGGAGGTCCGCGTGAACCTGGTCAATGTCCTGGACCTTTTGGACCTGATCCGGAACCAGACCCTCAGGTCGGCCCCGGACAAATCGGTTCTTGAGGCGGAGACCTTCATCCGCCGCCATTGGAAGGATCCCCTTCTGAGTATGAACCAGGTCTGTGACCGCATTGGGGTCCATCGTTCCGGCCTCTTTCGCAAATTTAAAAAATACCTGAAAAAGACCCCCCTGGAATACCTTCATACCCTGAGAACCCAATCTGCGGTGCGCCATCTCCGGGAGTCCAGCCTTTCCGTTTCGGAAATCGCCTATGACTGCGGCTTCACAGATACGGCCTATTTTTCCCGTTTTTTAAAAAAGCGGACCGGATTCAGCCCCCAGGAGATCCGCCGCCAGGGCCCGGATATTCCCTGACCCCATTGTTGGGATTCAGGCCCCTTCAGTCATCGGCCAGGTGACGGGGCAAGGTTTCCCGCATGGCCCGGGCCTCCTCGGTTTTTCCCATTCCTTCCAGCACATTGGCCAGGTTATCGTACCAGGTGGGGTTTCCCGGGTGGAGCTCAATGGAGCGCTTCATGTTCCGGCAGGCCAGGTCCAGCTTTCCCTGGCGGGCAAAGCCGGCCCCCAGCATGTGGATGGCTGCGGCATGGCGGGGGTATCGGTCCAGGATCTCCTTGAACAGGGTTTCCGCCGCCTGGAGGTCTCCGGCCTCCAGGCGGCCCATGGCCCGGAGAAACATGCCCGGCGGATGATCCGGGAGGGGGGCGAGGTCCGGGTTGCCGGCTGACAGGCCCTCTTCCAGGGCCCGGAACATGGGGGCCAGTCCCTGCCGGTAATGCTGCCACCGGGTTGCGGCGCCGGTGTAAAGGGGGCGCCGGACCTGTTTGAGCGATGCGGTTTTCACCGGCCGTTCAAGCCGGGTGAAGTCCATGACCCCGGGTTCCCAGTCCAGCCCCAGTGCCCCCAGAAGGGTGCGCACCGTGGCCTGGGGATCCTTGACCAGGGTTTCGTAATCCACCACCTGGATCTGCCCGGGGAAGAGCCGGTCCCAATGGGCCATGAGCCGCCGGCACCCGGCGATTTCCCACCTGATACCCTCCAGATCGTAGGCAAATCCCATGCCGCCGTGCCGGGCCTTGTAATCCGTGAAGAAATTGGACAGGGCGATCCCGCCGGGGTGGCGGCGGCAGTATATGATCCGGGCCCGGGGGTAGAGCAGTTTGATCAGGCCGATATTCTGGAAATTATGGGGGAGCTTGTCCGTGATCATATCCGCTCCGGTGTCCTTTGGGATCAGGTCCCGGTATTCCTGGTCCACCTTTCGGGCAAATTGGCGGCTCTGGTCCCGGGTGAGTTCCAGGACCGCCCTGGGAATTCCCCTGAACGCCGAACCCAGGCGGTTCTCCCAGGCAGCTAGCCTGCGCCACATCCGGGGGATTGGGTCCAGTTCACCGCCGGCAAAGACCCGGGAGTGCCCGCCCAGGATCTGCTCCACCAGGGTGGTGCCGGACCGGGGCATGCCCAGGATGAACAGGGGCAGTCCCCCGGATATACCAAACCCCCGGCACCGGGAAAAAAAACGGTCTGACATCAGGGCCATGATCTCATCGTTGTGCGCGGCTCTGGCCCGGGCATCATGGGGGATGAAGGTGCGGAACAGGGCATTGGCCCGGAGGGCATGGTCCATGGCCGGGCCGTGGTCCCCTTTTTTCTGCAGGGCCGAGGCCAGGGCCAGTCCCAGGGCGGCCCGGGCCTGGGGGGGGATGGCGGGGTTGGCCGCAGCGGTGCCAAGGGCCTTGAACTCCTTGTCTGTCCCGCCCCTGGCCGAGAGCTGGAGGGCTTTGAGGGGGGACAGCCTGCGGATTTTTTCAAGATA
>JAKSBO010001108.1 GCA_022361095.1 Desulfobacterales bacterium
ACAGTATTCCATTCGGCTGGAAACATGCTGTTTTTACAGTTGCCGGTGCGACTATCGGCATTGCAGCACAGTTCATCATCGTATAATTGGGTTGCCCTCCCTGTTTCTGTGATATTGGGATTTTTAAGACTTAGTTTGAAAACTTATATGAAAGTAACAATTAAGTTACTTTCATGTTTTGTTTTGGGCGGGCCTGGGTGTTGATGGACCAGGTCTGCCCATGGCTGTTGGTGAGAATGAGATTTAAGCTAAATTTTAAACTGGCTTACAACATCATTCAATTTTTCAGTAACTTTGACAAGCCCTTCTACACCTTCCAGTATCTTATCACTGTCCTGGTCGGCATCCTGGGCAGCCTGGTTCACGTGGGTAATATCCTGGGCAATCTCTCCGGTAACCGAAGACGCTTGGTTGACATTTTCGTTGACGTCCTGGATACCCTGGCCGGCCTGGGCAATGTTATTTGATATTTCCTGAGTCGTGGCGGCCTGCTCTTTAATTGCGGCGGCAACAGTGTTTACAATGTCATTAATCTCATTGATGATGCCAACGATCTCCTGGATAGATGATACCGACTCTTCAGTGCTGGATTGAACACCATGGATACGTTCATTGATCTCACTGGTTGCTTCTGCTGTCTGTTGGGCAAGGGCTTTTATTTCTCCGGCAACTACAGCGAACCCTTTTCCTGCTTCTCCTGCCCGTGCCGCTTCAATGGTGGCGTTCAGAGCAAGGAGGTTGGTCTGTTCGGAAATATCTTTGATGGTGTCGGTCACCTTGGATATCTGAGACGCTGCAGAGCCAAGCTCATCGACCTTTACAGATACTTGGCCGGCTTTTTCAACTGCATCACCGGTGGTCTCGCTTCCTCTGGAAATATTGGTTGAAATTTCGCTGATGGTGGCGGTCATCTCTTCTGCTGCGGTAACAACGGTCTGGATGCTTCCTGCTGCCTGTTCTGTTGCAGAGGCAATGGAGTTCATGTTGTTGCTCATCTCCTTTGCGGCATCAGAAACCGTATTTGATTTTTTAACCGTATCCCTTGAACTTGCGGTGATATTATTGGAAAGTCCCTTAATTGTTGAGGACGATGTGTTAACGGTTATTGTGCTCTCTTTCATATCCACAATAAGTTTTTTCAGGCTTGAAGACATCTTGTTAAGAGAATCGGCAAGATGGCCGACTTCATCTCTTTGCTTGATCATAAGGGTCTGATCAAAATTACCTTTTGCCACATAATCTGCAAAGTCAACGGCCTTACGAAGAGATCCGGATATCGAGTGACTGATGCCATAAGCTGTGAGAGCAGAAAAACTTAAAAGCGCAAGAATTCCGATAGTGATTGTTTTTGTTTTTGAAATACTGCTCTTTTCAATGGCTGCAAAAGTATTCATCAACTCCTCTTTATGCTCGTCGACAATTTTGTCGATGATCCCGGCCAATTTTGCGGCAAACGGATCAAACTCCTCCATCATAGGGTTGCCTTTTTCGGGTCCGCCTAAGATATAGGCCTGGGCCATTCTCTTGCCCATGTTGTAGTAGTCGTCCAGGCTTTTTCTCATTTCCTTAAGCAATAAGACCATTTCGGCTTCACCATATTTGTCGTGCTCAACAATGGCGTGGTCGATTCTTTTCACAGCATCTCTGTAATAATTTTCAGCTTCTGCATATCCGTCATCATAACCTTCTGCCGCCCTTGTGGCGGAAATGTCGGTGAGCCATTGCTGAATTTGTTCAATATCTCTTTTGGTTTCAATAAAATTTAAGGTGTGCGGCAGCACTTCGGATTTAGCCGCCTCAAGTTCTCCAATCGTTTTTTTGTTGAAACTGTTGATCATAATGCCCACAATTACAAAAAAAATACAGACAACCCCAAAGCCGAAAAAAAGCTTCAACCTGATAGACAGATCGTTTAATTTACCCATTTAAATTCCTCCGGTAATTTACAAATTGGAAATACGATTCAAATGTTTGGGATACATTCTAATTCGCATTCAATGAATATGGTAGAATTGAAATTCTAAGTCTGATATTATAACTGATTCGCATTTGATTTAAAAGATGAATTTTCCCGGTTTCATGAGTGCTGCAGTATTGGCGTTCAGCCTGCCTGAAATGCCTATTCAATCACAAAAGCAGCCTTCATCTTTACCGGCTTTTGTTTAGGAGCCGCCGGGACCGGCATCGAATATCCTCGGCCTCTATCTGCGATATTCCCAAAGAGATCAAAAAGTCATGGTGGGCGTCTGGTGACCGGGATTCGAACTCTGCATGCCATTTCATCATGGCGGGTTCGTCCATACCGGCAGCTTGAAACATTTTTACCCACATCTGTTTGTCAATGGCAGGCCCGTAAACGTCGCGGGTCATCTCTTTAAGTAACCGGATTATGACCTGCTGCTGGCTTTTCAGATTTGCGATCTGCTGTCCGATTTCCAATAGGCGATTCTCAAGTATTTTTTCACTTGGGGTATTGTCTGAGGCCAACATTTTTTTTATCTCAGCCAGGGCCACACCTGTATTGCGAAAGGTGCAGATTTGGCCAAGCCTGTCATGATCTCTTTGGGTATAGAGGCGATAACCGGCCTTTGACCTGTCGGAGGGAATTAAAAGGCCAATCCGGTCATAGTAAAGCAGCGTACTTCGTGAAAGACCGAACAAGCCGGCCAGTTGAGATATGGAATAGGTTTTCATTTGTTTTGAAATCGTGGCGGCAGCCGATGCTGCCGCCACTTTTGTCCTATTTGCTGTTATCCCGGATCTCAACGATCTCTTCGGGAGGAATCCTTAACCAGGAAAGAAACGCCTTGTGTCCCTCCGGATGGTTTTTTTCAAAAGTATGATGCCATTTTTTCATTTGATCTTCAGTCATACCGCTCTGTCTGAACATATCAATCCAGT
>JAKSBO010000346.1 GCA_022361095.1 Desulfobacterales bacterium
CCCCTGGCTTCGCGCGATGATAGGCGGCTGCACAGTGGGGACCATAGGAATTTTCATGCCCATGGTACTGGGTGAAGGATATCACCCGATCATCGAAATGGTAAGCGGCACGTTTCCCATGGCATTCTGGCTCATCTTCCTCGGTCTATTTCTGAAAATATTTGCCACATCCATGACCCTTGGCTGGGGAGGTTCCGGCGGCATCTTTGCACCTTGTCTTGTCATCGGAAGCCTTACCGGTGTGGTATTCTACAAGGCCATGATCTTTGTCTTCCCCAATGCCGCTTTAACCTCGCAAGGCGCTTATGCCCTGCTGGGCATGGCCGGTATCATGGCCGGAGTTATGCAGGCGCCATTGAGCAGTATTTTTCTGATTGCGGAAATTACCGGCGGCTACGAGGCCATTTTGCTTTTGCTGCTCGTATCCTCTATCTCTTCAACGTTAAGCCATCTTATTGAACCTGCCTCTTTTTATTTTAAAGATCTTATTGAGCGCGGCGAATTCATGCGTCCGGGGACAGATGCAAGGATTTTGTCGGATTTAAGCTTAAACGAAATCATCGACACCAACTATACGACCGTCTCGGAAAATATGATTTTCAGAGAATTTATAAATCTAATCCGCAATTCAGACCGCAACCACTATCCGGTTATATCTGACGAGACCGGCAATTACTTGGGGATGGTTCATGTTTCAAGTATCAGGAAATATACTTTTGAACCTGCCTTTTATGACATGATTTTTATTAGCCAGATCATGGATACGGATATGGTAACGGTCTCTTTTGACGATGATCTTCAGGATGTACTGGAATTCATGGAGGCGTTTGGCATTGATCACATCCCCGTGGTGGATCATCATAGATTTTCCGGAATGATTTCCAAATCACGCATACTTGATCTGTACCGCAGGGAACTGATCATGCAGACAAATATACAATAACGGCCTTGGGCCGGCCTGACCTACTAGCGATGTCCAGGACCAGCCCACAGCAAAAATTGAAAGATCAGTGTCAATGACACAGACTTTCTTAAAAAATACCCGTTCATGATCCAAAGGAGACTTGCAATGAATTATAAACTGCTTCACATTTTCAGGAATACCCCCTTTGGCAGGGAAACCTTTTTGCAGTCCCTCTATTTTTGTAAAACCATTAATGCCTATCCTGTTGTGTATATACCCAAAACAGATAAATTTTTAATGTATTTTGCCAATGATGTGGTGCAGGTGAACCTGGACAACTCTTTTTTGGCCTTTCCGGATACTGCCCATAATCATGTGCTTGAACTATTTGATGAAGCCGGGATGCCGCCCAGGTTTTATGAACCCAAAAACTTTACCGCGTCCACCCTCCCGGACATATCCAGTCACTTTGATTATATGTGCTCTCCGCGTTCAATCAGTGACCTGTCATCTAAAATAGGCCTGGGCCACCTGGGCCCCAAGGTTCGGCGAATGATAAAACAGGCCACGTTCCCTATCCTGATCGCAAGCCCGGTATTTAAACCATGGAAAAGTATCTCCGTCTTTTTTGGCGGGTCTGCCAACGCCATGAATGCCCTGGTTTTAGGTTTGAAAATTGCCATTGCCTCGGGATTTTCCTTAAAAATTTATACCGTGCTTGAAAAAAACACCGAAGAGGCATACCGGGACATGGTCCGGGGCAGCGACCTTGAGAAACTTGTGGACCAATATGTGGACGAATGGTGCTTTTATAAATCTTCCGATTTTGACCGGATGCTGTATGAGGTACCCCACGATTCACTGATTGTTGTGGGTGCCTATGGACACGGTGTCATCAAAGAGATGCTCCTGGGAAGCAAGATGGAGCATATTCAGTCCACGGTCACCAATAACCTGCTGGTGACGGGGCCGAACTGCCGGATTTCTCTAACCTGAACCGTGACGGCACTTAACTATAGAAAAATTTGATACAAAATAATCAATCGCTTTGAAATAATAAATTTGATTTTCCGTGCCTTATTCGATATTTGGTTGCGTTTAATTCCCTATTTTTTTACAGGCTAAAAGGAAAAACAAATGAAAAAA